>NZ_JBBDQW010000068.1:0-21446 GCF_040905785.1 Tistlia sp. | reverse complement strand
GCCGTGCACTACTCCCCTCAGAAAAAATCCCGGACAGCAGTGCGTGAAAACGGGGATGACGACAAGGGGGATGGGGGGATGGGTATGTCGGTGCAATTCGCGCTTCGTGGTTCGACAGGCTCACCATGAAGCGCGACCCGACCGCCGCGCAGGCCTCTCCATCGCTTCATGGTGAGCCTGTCGAACCAGGAAGCGACCGACGCGGCGACAGACCTCCCGGCGCTTCATGGTGAGCCTGTCGAACCAGGAAGCGACCGACGGCACGGCAGCGGAGCAGCCCATGGAAGATCTCATCCAGTCGATCGTCGAGCGCATGGGGACCCTGACGCCGCAGCTCAGGCGCGCGGCGCGCTTCGTCGTCGATCATCCGGCCGAGGTCGCCATGGCCTCGATGCGCCAGGTCGCGGCCAAGGCCGAGGTCACGCCCTCGACCATGCTGCGCCTGGCCCAGGCGCTCGGCGAGCCGAGCTACGAGGCCTTCCGCGGGCGCTTCCAGCAGGTGCTGCGCGCCGGTGCCGGCGCCTACCCGGACCGGGCACGCGGCCTGCAGCGCATGGGGCAGTCGGCGCGCGAGGCGGAGATCGCCGAGAGCTTCCGGGGCGCGCTCGGCGGCAACGTCCAGCGCGCCTTCGACGCCAACCCGCCCGAGGCCTTCGCCGCCGCCGCCGCCCTGCTCCGCAAGGCGCCGCGCAGCTTCTTCTTCGGCATGCGCGGCTGCTACGGCATCGTCCACTACGCCTACCTGGTCGCCCGCATGGTGCTGCCGCAGGCCTCGCTGGTCAGCGATGCCGGGGGCGTCGCCATCGACGACCTGGCGCTGGCGCGACCGGGCGACTGCCTGCTGTCCGTCGGCCTGACGCCCTACGCCGAGGCCACGGTGCGCTGCACCGCCTTCGCCCGCGAGCGCGGCCTGGAGGTCGTCGCCGTCACCGACAGCCGCGCCTCGCCGCTGGCGCCGCTCGCCACCCAGCTGCTGCTCGCCTCGACCGAGAGCCCGCAGTTCTTCCCCTCGATGAGCGGGGCGCTGGCGACCCTGGAGGGCCTGCTCGGCTACCTGGTCGCCCAGGGCGGCCGCCCGCAGATCGCCCGCATCGAGGCGCACCAGCCCTTCCACCGCCAGCTCGGCACCTTCTTCGACGAGGAGCGGCGGTAGCGCTGAAACAACTGTTGCATAAGGGGCGCCACCGGTTCATTTGCGCTGTCGCGCTTCGCTTTCCGTAAACCCTTTGCTAACCTTGCCGCCTCCGGCCGCGCCCCGGGCGACGGCCGGCCCAACAGTGGAGGCAGAAACGAAATGAACGGGTACATCCGAACGACGGCGCTGGGCGCGACGGCCGCGCTCGCCCTTTCCCTGGGCGCGCTTGCCGCCGCCGGGACCGCCGAGGCGACGACGCTGCAGGAGGTCAAGGACAAGGGCACGCTCGTGGTCGGCGTCAAGGCCGACTACAAGCCCTACGGCTACCTCGATTCCGACGGCAAGATCGTCGGCATCGAGCCGGACCTGGCCAAGGACGTCGCCGACGAGCTGGGCGTCGAGCTCGAGCTGGTGCCGGTCCAGTCCTCGAACCGCATGCAGTTCCTGGAGCAGGGCAAGATCGACCTGATGATCGCGACCATGACCGACACCCCGGAGCGTCGGAAGGCGGTGCTGATCGTCGATCCCAACTACTACTCCTCGGGCACCAACGTGCTGGCGCCGAAGAAGGCCGGCTTCAAGGAGTGGACCGACCTCAAGGGCGCGCCGGTCTGCGGCATCCAGGGCGCCTTCTACAACCGCAAGACCGAGGAGGAGTTCGGCGCCGAGATCGTCGCCTTCAAGGGCACGGCCGAGGCGCTGACCGCGCTCAGCCAGGGCCGCTGCGTCGCCTTCGTCTACGACGACTCCTTCCTGATCTCGAAGCTCGGCGAAGCCGAGTGGTCGGAGTTCGAGATCCCGCTCGAGACCATCGACGACGCCCCCTGGGGCCTCGCCGTGGCGCCGGGCGCCGAGGACTTCGCCGCCTTCATGAGCGACCTGGCCAAGGAGTGGCACAAGAGCGGCCGCATCCTGGAGCTGGAGAGCAAGTACGGCGTCGAGAACACGCCCTTCGCCAAGAAGATGCACGAAGAGCACAAGGGCAGCTAGAACCTCTCGAGAGCAGCCGGGCGGCGCCCAGGCGCCGTCCGGCGGCCTTGCCGGCAAGGGATCGGGGGAGACGGCCGAGGTGGACTGGAGCTGGGCTTTCGAGTGGGCGCGCACGCTCTCTGAGCAATCCGGCGTCAACCTGACCTTCGTCTACGACTCCTACGACCGGGACCGCCTGGCGCGCGGCTTCCTGAACACCGTCTACCTGTCGCTGGTCTGCCTGTTCCTCTCGGTCGTGATCGGCGTGCTGGGGGCCTGGCTGCAGGGCTCCAAGCTGGTCTGGACCCGGCGCATCGTGCAGGGCTACATCCAGTTTTTCCGGAACACGCCGCCGCTGGTGCAGCTCTATTTCTTCTACTTCGCGATCGGCAGCCTGATGCCGACCTACGAGAACCGCTTCGGCTTCCAGGAGCCGATGCTCGACAACTTCGCCTGGGCGGTGATCTCCCTCTCCTTCTTCGCCGGCGCCTTCAATGTCGAGATCTTCCGCTCGGGCATCGAGGCGGTACCGGCGGCGACGGTCGAGGCCGCCGAGTCGCTCGGCTACAACCGCCTGCAGGCCTACCGCTACATCGTCCTGCCGCTGGCCTTCCGGGTCTGCCTGCCGGCGCTCAACAACAACCTCGTCAACCTGGTCAAGACGACGACCCTGGCCTACGCCATCGCGGTGCCCGAGATGCTCTACATGGCCAACCAGATCTGGTCGGACTCGGTCAACGTGCCGGAGACCATGACCTTCCTGCTGTTCGCCTACGTCTTCCTGGTCGGCCTGCTGGTCTGGGCGATGCACGCCTGGGAGCGCTCGATGCGCATGCCGGGGTACGGCCGGTGAGCCGCCGCGGCGGGCCGCCCCGGGATCTGGCCGGCGAGACCGACCTGCCGGTGCTGCTGCCGGCGGCGGCGGCCCTGCAACACCGGGCGCGGCGCGAGCGCGAGCTGGGCGCCGCCCTGCCGCGGCTGACGTGGCGCCACGGCCTGGTGCTGCTGCTCGGCCTGCTGGTCTCCGCCGGCCTCGCCCAGGCCCAGGCCGGCGCCGCCAAGGAGCCGGTGCTCGAAGTCATCGTCCGCTGGCTGCCGGTGCTGCTCGAGGGCTTCCTCTTCAACATCGTCATCTCGGTGCTGGCGATGGCCTTCGGGACCCTGGTCGGCACCTGGCTGGGGCTGATGCAGATCTCGCTGCTGCTGCCGGTGCGCGCGGGCTCGTGGGTCGTCACGCAGTTCTTCCGCAACGCGCCCTGGCTGGTCCTGCTGTTCTACTGCATGTTCCTGCTGCCCTTCGAGCTGCGCATCCTGGGCCTGACCGTCCCCTTCCCGGACTGGCTCAAGGCGACGATCGGCCTGTCGCTGCCGGTCGTGGCCAACGTCTCGGAGATCGTGCGCGGCGCCGTCAACTCGATCCCCTCGGGCCAGTGGGAGGCCTCGGAGTCCCTGGCCTTCAACCGCCGCCAGGTGCTCTGGATGATCATCCTGCCGCAGTGCGTGAAGCGCATGCTGCCGCCCTGGATGAACCTCTACGCGATCCTGACCATGGCGACGGTGCTGGCCTCGGTCGTCGGCGTCTCGGAGATGATGACCCAGGCCGGGCGCGTGCTGGCCGCCGAGAACCGGCCGGAGCTGCTGATCCCGATCTACAGCTTCGTGCTGCTCTGCTTCTTCCTCTACTGCTATCCGATCGCGCGCTGGACCGTCGCGCTCGAGCGGCGCTTCCAGGTCAGACTCTAGAAGAGGTATCGCCCATGGCCTGGAACGCCGAGCAGCCCATCGTCTCCTGCAAGGACGTCCACAAGTCGTTCGGGGCCATCGAGGTCCTCAAGGGCGTCACCCTCGACGTCGCCAAGGGCGAGACGATCTGCGTCATCGGCCCCTCGGGCTCCGGCAAGTCGACGCTGCTGCGCTGCATCAACGCGCTGGTGCCGATCGACAGCGGCTCGATCACCGTCGAGGGCCAGGAGGTCCACGACCCGAAGCTCGACAAGCTCGCGCTGCGCCGCAAGGTCGGCATGGTCTTCCAGCAGTACAACCTCTTCCCGCACAAGTCGGCGCTGCAGAACGTCATGATGGCGCCGGTCACCGTGCTGAAGCAGGATCGGGCCGAGGTCGAGCAGCGCGCCTACCGGCTGATGAAGAAGGTGCGCCTCGAGGGCAAGGAGCTGGCCTACCCCGGCGAGCTGTCCGGCGGGCAGCAGCAGCGCGTCGCCATCGCCCGCGCCCTGGCCATGAACCCAGACGTCATGCTGTTCGACGAAGTCACGGCCGCGCTCGATCCGGAGACCGTGAAGGAGGTGCTGGTCACGATCCGCGAGCTCGCCGAGGAGGGCATGACCTGCATCCTGGTCACCCACGAGATGGGCTTCGCGCGCGAGGTCGCCGACCAGATCTACTTCACCGACCGCGGCGTGATCGTGGAGCAGGGCCCGCCGGCCGATTTCTTCGCAAGTGCGAAGGACCCGCGCACCCGGGAATTCCTCAGCCAGATCCTCTAAGGCCGCCCCCGGCGCGCAAGGTCTTCAGGCGGTCAAGCTGCTCCGGAAACGTCCGAGAAAACGCAGAATTTTCCAATCCGTTAACTATGCGAGCGCTCACTCACGCACTCGCGGCACCGCAGCTTTGCCGTTTCGTCACTAATTTCGGCAGTAGTGCTGACCTATATTCCATGTTGCGCCGCAGCATAAGAAGGCGGCACCGTTTAGGGCGGAACACCCTCCACGCAACGAATGCCAGGAGGTCAGCGACATGACGAAGGAATTCAACCAGATCGACGAGCGCTTCAAGGCGCTGTCCTACGACGAGCTCATGGACCTCGTCGAGCGCGGCCGCCAGATGCGCTCGCGCGCCATGCACGACTACGCGGTCGGGCTCGGCGCCCTGCTGCGCCGCAGCTTCGAGAAGCGCGGCGCGGGGCACAAGCAGCCGAATCTGAAGGCGACCCACGCCTGATCGGCCGGCCACCGGAACGTCGCGGTCCCGTCAGGGACCGTTGAAGCGCACCGCGCCCAGCTCGGCCACGTCGTAGCCGCCGAGCTGTGCCGCGCGCTGCGCCACGGCGCCGCCGCGTGCGAACTCGAGCAGTCGTTGAAACGGCGGCTCGAAGTAGTCGCGCCGCTGCAGCAGCAGGTCGAAACGTTCCTCGACCAGCGGCAGGAAGCCAAGCTGCAGCTGGCGCGCCACCGCCTCGACCGCGAGGCCGGCATCGGCGCGCCCTTCGAGCACGGCAAGGCCGACGTCGAGCTCGCCGCGCGCCGTCGCCTCCCCATAGTCCAGGCTGTCCTCCGCGACCCCGGCCTCGCCCAGCAGATGGGCGAGCAGCAGCCGGCTGCCGGCCTCGGCCTGTCGCCGCGCGAAACGCAGGCCGGGCCGTACCAGGTCGGCGAGCGAGGCGACGCCGAGCGGATTGCCGGCGGCGACCACCAGCCCCTGGCGGCGCCGCGCCCAGGCGATCGCCACGACCGGCCGGCCCGGCAGCGCGCTTTCGATGGCCGCCCGGTTCCAGGTCCGGCTCTCGGGATCGAGCACATGCAGGCCGGCCGCCAGAGCCTCGCCGCGCGCGAAGCGCGCCAGCCCGTCGAGGCTGCCGCCCGGCAGCAAGGCCAGGCCGCAGCCGCTTTCGCGGACCGCCCAGTCGAGCAGCGGATCCTGGCTGCCGGCGACGACCGGCGGCGGGGCCGAGGCCGGCGGCGAGCCCTCCAGGTGCCGGGACAGCCAGAGGTCGATCAGCGGCTTGGGGAACAGCCACTTGCCGGTGACCCGGGTGCAGGGGATGGCGCGCTGGCGCACCAGCTCGTAGATCCGCCGCTCCTTGAGGCGCAGGTAGTCGGCGACCTCCCGGGTCGTCATCAGCTCCGAGGCATCGCCCGTCATCCCGTCGGGCTCCGGCCTTGCAGGGCGGCCTCGCTTCCTCCGTGTGCCAAGGTGCTTTTCCTCCGGTGTGGCGCGCGATCATAGCTGCGGCGAATGGCCCAGGAAAATTGGGGATGTTCGGGCGCCCCCTTTTGCTAGATTGCGGCCAAGCAAGGCACCGGAACGACGGGCCCCTCGAAGGGACCGCGCTCGGCGAAGGGAGTGACCGCCATGGAGCTGCGCGGCAAGCGCGTGCTCGTCTGCGACTGCGAGAAGACGATGCCCCTGGACGGCGACAAGCTGGCCAAGGCCTGTCGGGCCGTGGGCGCGACTGGCAGCCTCGACATCAACACCCAGCTCTGCCGGGCCCAGCTCGGCAACTTCCAGCAGGCCGCTCTGGGCGAGGGACCGCTGCTGGTCGCCTGCACCCAGGAGGCGCCGCTGTTCGGCGAGCTGGCGGCGGAAGACAACCCGGCGGCCGAGCTCGAGTTTTTCAACATCCGCGAGACCGCGGGCTGGTCCGAGGCCGCCAAGGCGGCGACGCCGAAGCTGGCGGCCCTGATCGCCGCGGCCACGGTCGAGCTGAAGCCGGCGCCGACGGTCACCATGACCTCCGAGGGCACCTGCCTGATCTACGGCCGCGACGAGCGCGCCCTGGAGGCCGCCGAGCAGCTCAGGGGCCGGCTCGACGTCACCGTCCTGCTGGCGGAGGCGGCGGACCTGCTGCCGCCGCAGCGCATGACCGTGCCGGTCTTCAAGGGCCGCATCGTCTCGGCCAGCGGCCACCTCGGCGCCTTCGCCGTCAACGTCGACGGCTACGCCCCGGCGCAGCCCTCCTCGCGCGGCGCCTTCGCCTTCGAGGCGCCGCGCAACAACGCCTACTCCGAGTGCGACCTCATCGTCGACCTGACCGGCGGCACGCCGCTGTTCCCGGCTCACGAGCGGCGCGACGGCTACTTCCGGCCCGATCCCGAGAATCCCGCCGCCGTCCAGAAGGCGCTGTTCGAGGCGGCCGACTACGTCGGCGAGTTCGAGAAGCCGCGCTACGTGCGCTACGACCCGGACATCTGCGCCCACTCGCGCAGCCGCAAGACCGGCTGCACGCGCTGCCTGGACCTCTGCCCGACCTCGGCGATCGTCTCGGCCGGCGACATCGTCGCCTTCGACCCCTACGTCTGCGCCGGCTGCGGCCAGTGCGCCGCCGCCTGCCCGACGGGCGCGGCGACCTACAACCTGCCCGGCCCCAACTCGCTGCTCGACAAGCTCAAGGTGCTGCTCGAGGGCTATCGCGCGGCGGGCGGCAAGAAGCCGGTGCTGCTGGCGCACGATGGCCGCCACGGCGCCGAGACCATCAGCCTGATCGCCCGGCTCGGCCGCGGCCTGCCGGCCGAGGTGCTGCCGCTCGCGGTCAACGAGACGACCCAGCTCGGCATCGACTTCCTGGCCTCGGCCTTCGGCTACGGCGTCAGCCAGGTCGCCGTGCTGATCGACCCGCGCAAGCGCGACGAGCTCGGCGGCCTCGCCGGCCAGGTCGGCCTGATCGAGACGCTGCTCGACGGCCTCGGCTACGGCGGCGGGCGCGTCCTGCTGCTCGACGACCCCGATCCCTCGGCAGTCGAGGCGCAGCTCTGGTCCCTGCGCGACCTGAAGGCCCTGCCGGCGGGCACCTTCCTGCCGCTCGGCGGCAAGCGCACCCGCACCATGCTGGCGCTGCGCCACCTGCACGACGAGGCGCCGACCCCGCAGGACATCCTGCCGCTCGGCAAGGGCGCGCCCTTCGGCGCGGTCCGCGTCGACACCGCCGGCTGCACCCTCTGCCTCGCCTGCGTCGGCGCCTGCCCGACCGGCGCGCTGATGGATGCCGAGGACAAGCCCTGGCTCGGCTTCACCGAGGAGGCCTGCGTGCAGTGCGGCCTCTGCGCGAGCACCTGCCCGGAGCAGGTCATCACCCTGGAGCCGCGCCTCAACTTCACCGACGAGGCGCGCGGCGCGGTGGTGCTGAACCAGGAGGAGCCCTTCAATTGCGTGCGCTGCGGCAAGCCCTTCGGCGTCGAGCGCTCGATCGAGCGCGTCGCCGAGCAGCTCGCCGGCCGCCACTCCATGTTCCTCGAGGGCAACCGCATCGAGCGCATCATGATGTGCGAGGACTGCCGCATCGTCACCGAGATGGAGGACCAGAACGCGCCGCTGCGGGGCGCCGACCGTCCGCTCGTCCGGACCACCGACGACGACCTGCGCGAGCGCGAGCTGGCCGAGCGGGCCAACGCTCCCGGCAAGGGCGGCGGCAAGGGCTCGCTGCACTGAGGCCGCTTCGGGAGCCTCAGCGACTAGCTTGCAGGTAGGCGATCAGGTCGGCGCGCTCGGCGGCGTCGAGAATCGGCATCGCGGACATCTCGGTCCCGGGCACCAGCTGCTCCGGCGCGGCCACGGAGCGCTCGAGCAGCTCGCCCGTCCAGGCGCCCTGCCGCTCGGCGAAGCGCCGCATCGCCTGGGAGTAGTCGAAGCCCTCCTGCGCGGCCATGGGGCGGCCGACGACCCCGCGCAGGTTCGGGCCCTGCAGGCCCTCGACCTCACCCGGCTCGACCGAGTGGCAGGCGTAGCACTTCTGGAAGACCAGCTCGCCGCGCGCGCCGCTGCCGTCCTCTGCCGCGGCGGCGCCGGGCGCGACGACAGCGCCAGCAGCAGCGGCGCAATGCGCCCGGACGGCCGGCGCCGGCCGCTCACCGGCCGGTCTGGATGACGAACAGCCTGTCCGCGCCCGATTCCGGGAACCAGACCTCGCCCTCGCGGCCGAGGATCTGGCGCACGTTGGCGCCGGGCTGCGTCTTGGGCACGGTCTCGAAGGTCTCGCTCTCGGGGTCGAAGGCGTGGATCGCGTCGCCGCCGAAATCGGAGACCCAGACGATGTCGCGCTCGTCGACGTAGACGGCATAGGCCTTCGGCGCCTCGCCGGGCAGCGGCCACTCCCGCCAGCTGTCCGCCGCCCGGTCGTAGAGCGACAGGCGCCCGGTGTTCCACTGCGCGACCCAGAGCCGGCCCGCGCTGTCGGACCAGACACGGCGCGCGCCCTGCCCCTTCTCCTCGGGCTCGTGGAGCTCGAGCTCGCCGCCCGGCCCCTCGATCCTGGCGATGTAGCTGCCGGCCAGCGAGGAGTACCAGACTTCGCCCCCGGGCGTCGCCGCGATGCCGTAGGGACCGCGGCCGCGCGGCGCCTCGAAGACCCGCATCTCCTCGGTCTGCGGGTCGAAGCTGCCGTAGACGCCGTTCTGGCCGGTGAACCACAGCAGGCCCGCGCTGTCGAAGGCGGCGGTGTTGAGGTTGGTGTAGCCGGTCTCCTCCGGCAGCGGCCAGACGTCGACCCGCCCGCTGTCCGGGTCGTAGCGCACGATGGCGTTCTGGCCGCCGTCGGTGATCCAGGCGTCGCCCGTGGGGCCCTGGATCACGCCGTGGGGGCGCGAGCCTTCGCCGAGCGGCACCTGGCGGACCTCGCCGGTCGCAGGATCCAGGATGCCGAGCGCGCCCTGGTGCTGGGCCGTGTACCAGACCTTGCCGTCCGGGGCCGGCGCGACGTCGTGCGGCCGCGCGCCCTCGGGCAGCTCGAAGACCTGTTTCTCGTAGGCCTCGACGGGAAAGGCCACCGAGAGCGCCAGGACCAGGGTCAGGGCGCCGACCGAAACGATGTTGGATCGCATCTGCTGCCTCCACGCCTGCTTGCCTTCCTGAGATCTACCGCGCGCGCCGGATTTCAACCGGCAAGGCACGCCCCGAGGCCTTGCCAAGCGCCCGGCGAAGCGACATCGTCGCGCCATGCCCGACAGGCCAGAACCCAGGCTCGACCCCCGGCTCCACGCCTACCGCGAGGACCTCGCCGACGCCCGGCTCGCCGGCCGGGTCGAGGCGCGCCGCTGGTCCGAGGGCCGGCCAGCCCAGGTCGCCGCGGGAATCGTCGCGCTCCACCGCCGGCCGGAGCCGGCGGCGCCGCTCGACAGCCAGCTCCTGTCCGGCGAGACCCTGCGGGTCTTCGAGACCCGGGCCGGCTGGAGCTGGGTCCAGAACGAGGCCGACGGCTACACCGGCTACTGCCGCTCCGCCTGCCTGTCGGCGGAGGTCCGCGCGCCGACCCACCGCGTCGTCGCCCTCTCGACGCCGGTCTTTCCCGAACCGACGATCAAGGCGCCGAGCAGCGAGCGCCTGAGCTTCTGGGGGTCGCTTGCCGCCGTCGGCGAGCGCGGTCGCTTCCTGGAGCGCGCGGAAGGCGGCTGGATCTTCGCCGGCCACCTGGCCGAGACGGGCTGGCGCGAGCCCGACCGGATCGCCACCGCCGAGCGCTTCCTCGGCCTGCCCTACATCTGGGGCGGCCGCTCCGGGCTCGGCGTCGACTGCTCCGGCCTGATCCAGCTGTCCTTCGCCGCGGCCGGCCGGGCCGTGCCGCGGGACAGCGACCAGCAGGCGGCCAGCGAGGCCGTCGGCCGCGCCCTTCCCCTCGATGCCGTGCCCGAGCGCGGCGACCTGGTGTTCTGGAAGGGCCACGTCGCCCTGGCCCTCGGCGAGGGCGCCGTGCTCAACGCCACGGCCTTCCCGCTGATGACGGTGATCGAGCCGCTGGCCAAGCTCCACGCCCGCGCCTGCCAGGACAGCCCCGACGGCGTCGTCGCGCTCCGCCGACCGGAGTGAGCGGCGCTCAGCGCCCGTCGTAGTCGGATAGGTCCGCGGTCTCGCTGCGGTCGAAGTCGACGTGGATGTGGTTGGCGTCGGGGTCGAGGAAATTGACCTGGCGCTGCTCGTTGCCGGGCACGATGCGGACCCAGTAGGCGACCTTGCAGGCGCGCAGGTGCGCCAGGAACTCCGCCAGGCCTTCGGCCGCGAAGGCGAAGTGCTCGAGCCTCGGGTCCTCGGCGGCGCGCGGGCGGGTCTCGCCGACCAAGTGGACGACGGGGTGCTCGCCGCAGTAGAGCCAGGCGCCGGGGAAGTCGAAGGGCGGCCGCCAGCCGAGCTCGAGCCTCAGTACCTCGCCGTAGAACCCGATCAGGCCATCGAGGTCGGCGGTGCGCAGGTTGACGTGGCTGAGCTGGGTGAGCGCCATGGCTCCAGTCTAGCCCATTCGCTGGCGCCAGGAAAACGGCTACCGGCCCGCTGCCGCCGCTCGTGCCGCCAAGCACTCCGCAGTTCCCTGGCGGCGGTCGGCGGGCAGCGGGCCGGTTGCTCCCTCGCCCGGGCGGCAGCGCCGCCGGGTCGTCGGATGTCTTGCTACTCCGCGGCCTGCCGGCGCGGCAGGTCGGGGTCGTAGTCGAGGTTCGGCGCCAGCCAGCGCTCGGCCTCCTCGAGGCTCCAGCCCTTGCGCGCGGCGTAGTCCTCGACCTGGTCGCGGCCGATGCGCCCGACGCCGAAGTAGCGCGCCTCCGGATGGCCGAAGTACCAGCCCGAGACCGAGGAGGCCGGAGTCATGGCGAAGCTCTCGGTGAGCCGGATGCCGAGCGCCGGCTCACAGCCGAGCAGCGAGAAGAGCGTCGCCTTCTCGGTGTGGTCCGGGCAGGCCGGGTAGCCGGGCGCCGGGCGGATGCCGCGGTACTTCTCGGCGATCAGCTCGTCGTTGCCCAGTGCCTCTTCGGGGGCGTAGCCCCAGTAGCGCTTGCGCACCTGCTCGTGCAGCCATTCGGCCGAAGCCTCGGCCAGCCGGTCCGACAGCGCCTGCACCAGGATCGACTCGTAGTCGTCGCCGGCCGCCTTGCGCTCGGCGGCGAAGCGCTCGACCTCGCCGCCGGCGGTGACGCAGAAGGCGCCGATCCAGTCGGCCTTGCCCGAGTCCGCCGGCGCGACGAAGTCGGCGAGGGAGATGTTCGCCCGGTCGCCGTCGCGCGCCATCTGCTGGCGCAGCATGTGCAGCTCGGCCAGGGTCTCCTTGCGCTCCGCGTCGGCGAAGATCCGGATGTCGTCGCCCTCGGCGGCGGCCGGCCAGAAGGCGCAGCGCCCTCGCGGCCGGATCAGGCCCTCGCCGACCAGGCGGTCGAGCATCGCCAGGGCGTCGGCGTGCAGGCTGCGCGCCGTCTCGCCGACCTTCTCGTCGTCCAGGATCTTCGGATAGCGGCCGTGCAGCTCCCAGGTCTGGAAGAAGGGCGTCCAGTCGATCCTCTCGATCAGCGCGTCGAGCGGCAGCGCGTCGAGCTGCACCGGCTCCAGGCCCTGGGCCGGCACCGGCGGCTCGTAGGCCGCCCAGTCGATCGCCACGCCGTTCCTGCGGACCTCGGCGAAGGGCGCGCGCGGCGTGCCGGGGCCCTTCCGAGCGAACTTCTCGCGCATCGTCTCGTAGTCGGCGGCGACCTCGGCGACGTAGCCGTCGCGCAGGCCCTTGCTGAGCAGCTTGCCGGCCACTCCGACCGCGCGCGAGGCGTCGGCGACGTAGACCGTCGGGCCCTGGTAGTTCGGCGCGACCTTGACCGCGGTGTGGATCTTGCTGGTGGTGGCGCCGCCGATCAGCAGCGGCAGCGTGAAGCCCTCGCGCTGCATCTCGGAAGCGACGTAGCGCATCTCGTCGAGGCTCGGCGTGATCAGGCCGGAGAGCCCGATGATGTCGGCCTTCTCGGCGCGCGCGGTCTCCAGGATCTTGCCGCAGGGCACCATCACGCCGAGATCGACGACCTCGTAGTTGTTGCACTGCAGGACGACGCCGACGATGTTCTTGCCGATGTCGTGGACGTCGCCCTTGACCGTCGCCATCAGGATCTTGCCCTTGGCGCTGGTGTCGCCGTCGGCCTTCTTGCCGGCCTCGATGTAGGGCAGCAGGTAGGCCACGGCCTTCTTCATGACGCGGGCCGACTTGACGACCTGGGGCAGGAACATCTTGCCGGCGCCGAACAGGTCGCCGACGACGTTCATGCCGGCCATCAGCGGCCCCTCGATGACCTCCAGCGGCTTGTCGGCGCGCTGCCGCGCGGCCTCGGTATCTTCCTCGATCCAGTCGAGGATGCCATGGACCAGGGCGTGCTCCAGGCGCTTCTCGACCTCGGCCTCGCGCCACGAGAGGTCGACCTCCCGCTTCGCCGTCCCGCCGGCCCTGTACTGCTCGGCGCTCTCCAGCAGCCGGTCGGTGGCGTCCTCGCGGCGGTTCAGGATGACGTCCTCGACGCGCTCGCGCAGGTCGGCGGGAATGTCGTCGTAGACCGGCAGCTGGCCGGCGTTGACGATCGCCATGTCCAGCCCGGCGGGGATCGCGTGGTAGAGGAAGACCGCGTGCATCGCCTGGCGCACCTGCTCGTTGCCTCGGAACGAGAAGGAGACGTTGGACAGGCCGCCCGAGGTCCGGGCGTGAGGCAGCTCCGCCTTGATCCGCCGGATCGCCTCGATGAAGCCGCGGGCATAGTCGTTGTGCTCGGCGATGCCGGTCGCGATGGCGAAGATGTTGGCGTCGAAGACGATGTCCTGGGGCGGCATGCCGACGGTGCCGGTCAGCAGCTCGTAGGCGCGCTTGCAGATCTCGAACTTGCGATCGGCGGTGTCGGCCTGGCCCTCCTCGTCGAAGGCCATGACCACCACGGCGGCGCCGTAGCGGTGCAGCTTGCGCGCCTGCTCCAGGAACGGCTCCTCGCCCTCCTTCAGGGAGATCGAGTTGACCAGGGGCTTGCCCTGGACGCACTGCAGGCCGGCCTCGATGACGCTCCACTTCGAGGAGTCGATGACGATCGGCACCCGCGCGATGTCGGGTTCCGAGGCGATCAGGTTCAGGAAGCGGCGCATCGCCGCCTCCGAATCCAGCATCGCCTCGTCCATGTTGACGTCGATCATCTGCGCGCCGTTCTCGACCTGGTCGCGCGCGACCTCGAGCGCCTCGTCGTAGCGGTCCTCGAGGATCAGCTTCTTGAACTTCGCCGAGCCGGTGACGTTGGTGCGCTCGCCGATGTTGATGAATGTTGCCTGGGTCTTGTCCTGCATCTGCTCGCTCATGACGCCATCCGGAAGGGTTCGAGGCCGGACAGGGTGAGCGCCGGCGGCAGCTCCGGGACGACGCGCGGCGCCAGGCCGGCGACGGCGGCGGCGATCGCGGCGATGTGCTCCGGCTTAGTGCCGCAGCAGCCGCCGACGATGTTGACCAGACCGTCACGTGCCCAGGGCCCGAGGTGCTCGGCCATGGACTCCGGGGTCTCGTCGTAGCCGCCGAAGGCGTTCGGCAGCCCGGCGTTGGGGTGGGCCGAAACGCGGGTCTCGGCGACCCGCGACAGCTCGCCGACGTAGCTGCGCAGCTCCTTGGGCCCGAGCGCGCAGTTCAGGCCGACGGAGAAGGGCCGCACGTGGGCGACCGAGATCCAGAAGGCCTCGGCGGTCTGGCCCGAAAGGGTGCGGCCCGAGAGGTCGGTGATGGTGCCGGAGACCATCACCGGCCACTTGCAGCCGAACTCCTCGAACAGCTCCGAAACCGCGAAGAGCGCGGCGCGGGCGTTGAGCGTATCGAAGACCGTCTCGACCATCAGGATGTCGACGCCGCCTTCGAGCAGGCCGCGCGCGGACTTGCCGTAATCGGCGCGCAGCTTCTCGAAGCTGGTGTTGCGGAAGCCCGGGTCGTTGACGTCGGGCGACAGTGAGGCCGTGCGCGAGGTCGGGCCGAGCACGCCGGCGACGAAGCGCGGCCGCTCCGGGGTCGCGACCGCCTCGGCGGCCTCGCGGGCCAGCCGGGCGCCCTCTCGGTTCAGCTCGAACGACAGCTGAGACAGGCCGTAGTCGGCCTGGCTGACCTCGGTCGAGTTGAAGGTGTTGGTCTCGACGATGTCGGCGCCGGCCTCCAGGTAGTCCCTGTGGATCTGCCGGATCATGTCGGGCTGGGTCAGGGTCAGCAGGTCGTTGTTGCCCTTGACCTCCCGGTCGTAGTCGGCGAAGCGCTCGCCGCGGTAGGCGGCCTCGTCGAGCTCGAGCAGCTGAATCATGGTGCCCATGGCACCGTCCAACACCAGTATGCGCTCGGCTGCCGCGGCCTCGAGCAGCGCGCTGCGCTCGGTCACCCTGGCCTTGTCGATCTTTACGTCACTTGTCATCACTTCGCGCGCGCCGCTTGCGGCCGCTTGTCGTCCGACCTCGCTCGCGCGCCCTCTTCTGGTTTCGGGGGGCTCGATTCGCCCCGGTCAGGCGACCTCGGCCATGGCCGGGTCGAGATGCAGGCTCGAGGAGGGCGGCGTGACCTCGTCGACCACCGCCGGCCTGCGCCAGCCGGTGAAGGGCCGCCAGCCGTCGTCGGAGATGGCGCGCAGGGCGCGGTCGAGCTTTGCCGTCGCCGCCGGGCTGTCGCCGCCGCCGATCAGGTTGACTTCCTCCTCGAGCGCCGCCTTCAGCCAGTCGCGCTTGCCGGTCTTGGCCTCGGCGCCGCCATGGCGCGAGCGGATCAGGCCGTCGGCCAGGCCGAGCGCGTGCTCGGAGAACTCGACGCCCTGGTGGCCGCGCTGCAGGAAGACCGGCGCCAGCGCCTTCAGCTTCTGCTTGGCCCGCCGCGCGCCGCGCAGGAAGGCCGGGGCGCGCCCGGTGCCCGGCACCATGTCGATGGCGACGCCGTCGACGCCGCCGGCCAGCAGGCCCTCGACCTGGACGGCCACGGCCGCCTCCAGCTCCGCCGGGGCGGCATCCCAGCCCTGGTCGCGCACGACGCCGAGCACGAAGCGGCGCCGGCCGCGGCCGGGTACGGAATCGACCGCCTCGCAGGCCAGCTCGGCGGCGGCGTAGTTCAGGTAGAAGGCCTGGTCGGCCAGGTCCCAGCGCGCCAGGCTCAGCGGCGAGGCCTGCAGCGAGTTGGTGCGGATCACGTCGGCGCCGGCGCGCAGGTAGGCGCGGTGGCTCTCGCGGACCAGCTGGGCGCGCGTCAGGTTGAGCAGCTCCAGGCAGTCCTCGACGCCGTTGAGGTCGCGCGCGACGTTGAGCTGGGCGCCGCGCAGCTGGCGCGCCAGCGACCCGTCGGTCAGCAGGACGCGCTGGTCGATCGCCTCGATCAGGGTGCGCATGGTCAGGCCGCCTCTTGAAGCGCCGGCCGGATGCCGAGCAGGCGGCAGACGGCGTAGGACAGGTTGGCGCGGTTGAGAGTGTAGAAGTGGAACTCCTCGACGCCCTCGCTCATCAGCCGCTGGCAGAGCTCCGCGGCGGTGTGCGCGGCGACCAGCGAGCGGGTCTCCGGGTCGTCGTCGAGGTCGGCGAAGCGCTCGTGCAGCCAGGCCGGCACGCCGGCCCCGCACTTGGCACTGAACTCCAGCAGCTTGGCGAAGTTGGTGACCGGCAGCACGCCGGCGACCAGCGGCTTGTCGATGCCGGCCGCCTGCGCCCGGTCGCGGAAGCGCAGGAACACCTCCGGGTCGAAGCAGTACTGCGTCACCGCCCGCGCCGCGCCGGCGTCGAGCTTGCGCTTCAGGTAGGCGACGTCGGCCTCGGGCGAGGCGGCGTTGGGATGGGTCTCGGGATAGGCGCCGACCGAGATGTCGAAGTCGGCGATCTCGCGCAGCCGCCCGATCAGCTCGACCGAACTGCGGTAGCCCTCGGGGTGCGCCTCGAAGCCGCCGGCCATGTTCGGCATGTCGCCGCGCAGCGCGACCAGCCGCCGGACCCCGGCCTCGGCGAGGCTGCGGGCGACGGCATCGACCTCGCCGCGGGTCGCGCCGACCAGGGTCAGGTGCGCCGCCGTGTCGATGCCGCGTCGGTTGAGGCCGGTGACGATCTCGAAGGTGCGGTCCTTGGTCGTGCCGCCGGCGCCGTAGGTGACGCTGCAGAAGTCCGGACCGAGCGCGTTGAGTCGCTCGGCGGTCTCCCAGAAGCGCTCCTCGGGCGCGCCCGGGGCCGGCGGGAAGAACTCGAAGGAGATCCTGGGGGAACTGTCCCCCGACTTGGCGGCGGCCGTGGCCGGGGACGTTGCGGAGGATGTGGCGGGGGATGTGGCGGGGCTTCGGGTCATGGCGTCAGCCGACCTCCCTTGTCTGCCGGGCGCCCGTTCGGTCGGACGTCAGCGTGTCGTTGGCGGGGCGCCGCGCCGTCCAGAGGCAGACGGTGAGCGGCTCGCCGGGCAGCCGCTCGGGCGCCTCGGCGACCAGCCCGGCCTGCTCCAGCAGGCGCGCCATGCGCGCCTCCGAGAAGCCGAGCCAGCGATGGGCGTGGTTCTCGCGCAGCTCGCTGCGGTCGTGCTCGTCGAAGTCGACGACGATCAGCCGGCCGCCGGGCCGCAGCACGCGGGCCGCCTCGGCCAGGGCGACGCCGGGATCCTCGACGTAGTGCAGCGTCATGTGCAGCACCGCGCCGTCGAAGCGCGCGGCCGGGAATGGCAGGCGGCCCATGTCGGCGTGGCGCAGCTGGCAATGCCTGAGGCCGGCCCGGAACACCTTGGCCCGGGCGACCTTGAGCATGTCGAGCGAGCGGTCGATGCCGATCGCCGCCGCGACCTTGTCGCCGAGCAGCTCCAGCACGCGCCCGGTGCCGGTGCCAATGTCGAGCAGCTCGCCGACCGGCTCGCGGCCGATCAGGCGGCGCAGCGCGGCCTCGACCCGGGCCTCGTCGACGTGCAGCGCGCGCACCCGGTCCCAGTCGGCGGCGTTGCGCTTGAAGTAGGACTCGGCCTTGACCGCCCAGCCCGCGCGCACCTCCTCGAGCCGCTTCAGGTCGAGCGCGTGCTCGGGGTCGCTGTCGGGGATCAGGTCGACGATCTGGCGGCCGAGCGCCGCCACCGGCCCGCGCTCGGCCAGGCGGTAGTAGGCCCAGTTGCCCTCCTGCTGGCGCTCCAGCAGCCCGCCCTCGACCAGCAGCTTGAGGTGCCGCGACACGCGCGGCTGGCTCTGGCCCAGGATCTCGACGAGGTCGCTGACGGTCAGCTCGCCGTGGGCGCAGAGCGCCAGAATCCGCAGGCGCGTACCTTCGGCCACGGCCCGCAGGCCCTGAAGCAGTCGTTCGAGTGAGCTGTCGATCTCCATAGCCATATAAGGATATCTTTATGCCGTGATCCAGGCAAGGGAAATTTCTCGTACCGCCCGGGGGAACCATCGGCCGGCGAGAAGGCTCTTGAAACAGACCGGGGTTTGCCGCAAATCCGGCGCATTCCGGGCCATATCAGCGATGGTCACCCGAACGTCCGGATCGAGGTCGGAAAACAGCCGTATGCAGAAAGCTTTGAGCCGTCGCGCCCTGCTCGCCGGCAGCGCCGCCGTGACTTTCCTTTCGACGCTGGCGGGCTTCCCGGTCCCGGACGGCCGCGCCCGGGCGCAGACGGCGGGCGCTGAGACCGCGGGGCCCCGCCTGGGCGATCCCCGACCGTTCGATCGCGGCGCGTTGCTCGATCGTGCCCGTGCCCTGGCCGGCGAGCCCTACGAGGCGCCCCAGCCGAAGGCCGCCGAGGCGCTCGAGCAGGTCGACTACGACGCCTACAACGTCCTGCGCTACCGCCCGAGCCGCGGGCTGTGGCTCGGGGAGACGCGCCACCCCGTGCAGTTCTTCCACCTCGGCCGCTACTTCCAGCTGCCGGTGACGATCTACGAGGTCGAGGGCGCGGTCGCCCGCCCGGTGCTCTACGACCCCTCGCTGTTCGACTACGGCGACACCGGGCTGGAGTCCGCCCTGCCCGACGACCTCGGCTTCGCCGGCTTCCGCTACATGAACCCCGGCGAGCCGCCGACCGACTGGCTGGTCTTCCTCGGCGCCGCCTACTTCCGGACAGCTGGCCCCTTCGGCCAGTACGGCCTGTCGGCGCGCGGCGTGGCGATCGACACCGCGACCGACGACGGCGAGGAGTTCCCGCGCTTCACGGAGTTCTGGCTGGAGAAGCCGGCGCCCGCGGAGAATGGCGCCGACGACCGCCAGGTCGTGATCCACGCGCTGCTCGAGGGCCGCTCGGTGGTCGGCGTCTACCGCTTCGTGGCGCGCAACGAGAACGGCGTGGTCATGGAGGTCGAGACGACGCTGTTCCTGCGCCGCGAGGTCGAGCGCCTGGGCATCGCGCCGCTGACCTCGATGTTCTGGTTCTCCGAGACCAACCGGCACCGCGCCCCCGACTGGCGTCCGGAGATCCACGATTCCGACGGTTTGGCGCTCTGGACCGGCGCCGGCGAGCGGATCTGGCGGCCGCTCAACAACCCCGAGCGCCTGCAGGTCAACGCCTTCGTCGACAACAACCCGCGCGGCTTCGGGCTGATGCAGCGCGACCGCGACTTCCGCAACTACGAGGACGACGGCGTCTTCTACGACCGCCGCCCGAGCCTGTGGGTCGAGCCGCTCGGCGAGTGGGGCGAGGGCGCCGTCGAGCTGATCGAGATCCCGACCAACGACGAGATCCACGACAACATCGTCGCCTTCTGGCGGCCGCAGACGCTGCCGGCGCTGGGCCAGCCGCTCAGCCTCGCCTACCGGCTGCACTGGGTCGCCGACAACCCCTACCCGGCAGGCGACAACGGCCGGGTGCTGTCGACGCGGATCGGGCGCGGCGGCGTGCCGGGCCAGGAGCGCCCGAAGGGGGTCAAGAAGTTCGTCGTCGACTTCGCCGGCGGCCCGCTCGGCGGGCTCGGGCGGGAGACGCCGGTCGAGGCGGTGATCGCCGCCTCGCGCGGCGAGATCGTCGACAAGTACGTCCTGAAGGTCGTCGGCACCGAGCGCTGGCGCGCGGTCTTCGACCTGGAGGCGGGCGGCGACGATCCGGTCGACCTGCGCCTCTACCTGCGCCTCGGCGAGCAGACCCTGACCGAGACCTGGCTCTACCAGCACCTGCCCTTCGACTTCCCGGCCTAGCCGGGCGGCCTCAATTGACCGGGCGGTTTCAGTTGACCGGGCGGTCGCGCGGCAGGTAGCGGCCGTCGGCCAAGCCGGCGAAGGCCTTGGCGATCTCCGGGTGGGCGACCGGCCGGCCGCTGTCGTCGGGCAGCAGGTTCTGCTCCGAGACGTAGGCGACGTAGCTGGTCTGCTCGTTCTGGGCGTAGAGGTGGTAGTAGGGCTGGTCCTTGGACGGCCGGACCTCCTCGGGGATCGCCTGCCACCATTCCTCGGTGTTGGCGAACACGGGGTCGACGTCGAAGATCACGCCGCGGAAGGGGAACAAGCGGTGCTTGACGATCTGGCCGATCTCGAACTTGGCGGTACGCACGGGCATGTCTGGACTGAATCCGGCTGTCTCGGGCGGGACACATAACATCGGCAGGGCCTGGGGCAAAATCAAACCCCCGTGGGCGGGCCGATGCCTCGCCGCCTCCGCCCCCTACAGCTCCGGCGTCGCCCGGCGGCGCCTGAAGCGGCCGAGCAGGCCGAGCTTGGCCTCGCGGTGGGCGATGTAGAGGCCGCTGGCGATCAGCACCGCGGCGCCGCTCCACAGGGTGCCGGCCGGCACCTCGCCCCAGATCAGGTAGCCGAGCGCCGAGCCCCAGAGGATCGAGGCGTAGTCGAAGGGCGCCAGCACGGCGGCGTCGGCGTAGCGGAAGGCGGCGGTGACGATCAGCTGCGCCACGCCGCCGAACAGGCCGAGGCCGATCAGCAGCAGCCAGCTGAAGAGGGCCGGCGTGACCCAGACGAAGGGCAGCGCCAGGCCGGTCACGGCGACCGAGATCACCATGTACCAGAAGACGATGGCGGTCGGCGTGTCGGTGCGGTTGAGCTTGCGCACGGAGATCAGCACCAGGGAATAGAAGAGCGTCGCCATCAGGACCAGCAGCAGCAGCGGGTCGAAGCCGGCGGCCCCGGGCTGCACGATCAGCAGCACGCCCAGGAAGCCGACGACGACCGCGGCCCAGCGCCGCGGCCCGACCGGCTCGCCGAGCAGCCAGGGCGACAGCGCGGTGACGAACAGCGGGCAGGTGAAGGAGATCGCGATTACGTCGGCGAGCGGCAGGCGCGCGTAGCAGTAGAAGAAGGTGCCGAGCGAGATGATGCCCGCGATCGCGCGCCAGACGTGCTGCCACGGCCGGTTCGGCCGCAGCACCTCGAGGCTGCCGGCGCGCCAGACCACGAAGGCGACCGGCAGCAGCGCGAAGAGGTTGCGGAAGAACAGCACCTGCTCGGTCGGCACCGAGGGCCCGATCGCCTTGACCGAGGAGTTCATGACCGCGAAGAACAGCGTCGAGAGCAGCATCAGGGCGATGCCCTTGCCGGCCTGCCCGACGCCGTGGCCGAACCCGGCGCCGGCCAAGCCGCCGCGACGGCCGGCCGCCGTGCCTGGAGCCGGGCCAGGGGCTGCGGCTGGAGCGGGATCGGCGGTCGGGCCGAGGGAGGAAGCGGGACGCTCGGGAGGGGTCATGCTGGAGCCCCAGCCTAGTGCCGCCGCCGGGCGAATCCAGCGCCGATGCCGCAGGCCCCCTGCCCGCCCCCTGCATGCCCGCCCAGGCGTTATGCCGGATGCCGCGGGGACCGCCTCGGAACCCGCGGCGCGCCGGGGCATTCAGCTTGACAGCCGAGCCGCCGCCGCCCTATAGCGTCGGCCTCCTGGCGGCGGGGTAGCTCAGTTGGTTAGAGCAGCGGAATCATAATCCGCGTGTCGGGGGTTCAAGTCCCTCCCCCGCTACCA
>NZ_JBBDQW010000067.1:13246-22125 GCF_040905785.1 Tistlia sp. | reverse complement strand
TCCTTGACCGAGCCGCCCGGGTTGAGGAACTCGGCCTTGCCCAGGATCGTGCAGCCGGTCGCCTCGGAGGCGTGGCGCAGCCGGATCAGCGGCGTTCCGCCGATGGTGCCGATGAAGCCGTCGCGCAGATCCATCCCGTGGCTCTTCCTGTGGCAGGGGCGGCGAGCTTACGCGCCGCCCCGGGGGGCGGCAACCGCGCCCCCGCCAGCGCCCGCGCCCGGGGCCTCGGCGGTCGCGTCGGCGGTCCTGTCGGCGGCAAGCCATTCGGCGCGCAGGCGCTCGCGGTGGCGCGCCAGCCAGAGCAGCGCGATCAGCGTCGGGCCGCCCTGAAAGCGCCCGGCGTCGAGCAGCTCGAAGGCGCGCGCGACCGGCAGGATGTGGACCTGGATGTCCTCGTCCTCGGCCGCCATGCCGAACAGACCGCCGGCGCGGGCGGTGTCGACCCGGGCGAGGTAGAAGTGCATGCGCTGGCTGTTGCCGCCCGGCGAGGGGAAGTAGCGGCAGGCCTCGACCAGCGCCGTGCAGGCCAGGCCCGCCTCCTCGGCGAGCTCGCGGCGCGCGGCGGCCGGGCCGCCCTCGCCGGGATCGACCATGCCGGCGACCGGCTCGATCTGCCAGGCGTCGCCGCCGCCGACGAAGGCCGGCAGGCGGAACTGCTCGACCAGCACGATCTCGTCGCGCTCGGGGTCATAGGGCAGCACCACGGCGATCTCGCCGCGCACCAGGATCTCGCGGTCCAGCGCAGCGGTCCAGCCGCCGGCGAAGCGGCGGTGGCGCAGCCGGAAGCGGTCGACCCGCAGCCAGTGGTGATGCAGGGTCGTGCGCTCGAGGATCTCGACCGCGCCCTCGTCGAAGCTTCTGTCCATGGCGCGGCAAGCTAGCGAAGCCGCGAGGCCGGTGGAAGCCCGCGGTTGTTGCGGTCACAATGTCCCAGCGCCGGCGGGCGGCGCGGCGATCTCGGACCAAGGGGAGACCGGCACCATGGCGATCCGTAGCGAGAAGTTCACCTTCGCCGGCGAGGGCGGCCTGGAGCTGGCCGCGCGCCTCGACCTGCCCGAGGGCGAGCCGCGGGCGACGGCGCTCTTCGCCCACTGCTTCACCTGCACCAAGGACATCTTCGCCGCCCGGCGCATCGCCGAGCGCCTGGCAGAGCGGGGCCTCGCCGTGCTGCGCTTCGATTTCACCGGGCTCGGCCACAGCGAGGGCGAGTTCGCCAACAGCAACTTCTCCTCCAACGTCGCGGACCTCCGCCACGCCGCCGATCATCTGCGCGAGCGCGGCCTCGCGCCCGGCCTGCTCGTCGGCCATTCGCTGGGCGGCGCGGCCGTGCTGGCGGCTGCCGACGACATTCCCGAGGTGCGGGCGGTCGCGACGATCGCCGCGCCGGCCGAGCCCGCGCAGGTCCGGCGCCACTTCGCCGAGGCCCGTGCCGAGATCGAGGAGCGCGGCGAGGCCGAGGTCGTCCTGGCCGGCCGCAGCTTCCGCATCAAGAAGCAGTTCCTCGAGGACATCGAGGAGCACCGGCTGGCCGAGCGCATCGCCGCCCTGGGGCGGGCGCTGCTGATCTTCCACTCGCCGCGCGACCAGATCGTCGGCATCGAGAACGCGAGCAAGATCTTCCTGGCGGCCAGGCATCCGAAGTCCTTCGTCTCCCTGGACGACGCCGACCACCTGCTGACCGGCCACCGCGATGCCGAGTACGTCGCCGAGGTGCTGGCGGCCTGGGCCGGGCGCTACCTGCCGGACACGGCGCAGCAGCCGGAGCCCGTGGATTCGGTCGCCGGCCAGGCGGTCGCGGAGCCGGCCGGCGCGACCTCGCCCGAGGGCCAGCCGGTCGAGGAGGGCACCGTCGTCGTCGCCGAGAGCGGCGGCGGGCGGCTGGCCCAGGAGATTCGCGCGGGGCGCTACCGCCTGGCCGCGGACGAGCCGGTCGCGAGCGGCGGCGACGCCAGCGGGCCGACCCCTTACGACCTGCTGCTGGCGGGCCTGGGGGCCTGCACCTCGATGACGCTGAGGCTCTACGCCGAGCGCAAGGGCTGGCCGCTGGGGCGGGTCGCCGTGACCCTGACCCACGCCAAGGTCCACGCCAAGGACTGCGCCGACTGCGAGACCCGGGATGGCCGCATCGACCGGATCGCCAGGCGGATCGAACTGGGCGGCGAGCTGGACGCGGCGCAGCGCGACCGGCTGCTCGAGATCGCGGACAAGTGCCCGGTCCATCGCACCCTGCAGAGCGAGGTCAAGATCGACACGGAGCTCGCGTGAGCGGCGCTCCGGCGCGCTTGGCCGGCAGGTCGCAGGTGGGGTAGCGGAAGTCGTGGGAAAGAAACTTGCGGGTGACGCCGCACCGTAAAGTCTGTAACGTTTTCAGCCGATGGCCTGGGAAACGAAAGGCGACCGGGACAACCCGGCGCAGGGAGAACAGGAGAGTGTTTTCGTGGGGGAGCCTCAGTCGGCGCCCGCCCGCGTTCGGTGGAGGCGCGGCCTCCGGTGACCGCGGAGGGACCCGTTCGCAAGGGACCGCGAGACCTCGCCCGGCCGTCGGCCGGGCGCGATGTCTTGAGCGGCCGGGCAACCCTTCGGAAGCCTTGTCTGATGGCCTGACAGGATAGGCGCGGCAATTGCCGGCGTCCGAACGAGAGAGCCACGAGGGAGACGAGCATGGCGAAGGAAATCAAGGACGCCCAGGGCAAGCGCGTCCATCCGTATGTGCCGGAGCTGTGTCAGCAGCTTCGCGAGAAGAAGATCGGTCGTCGCGACTTCCTGCGCACGGCCTGCCTGCTGGGCGTCAGTGCCGGCGTCGCCTACGCGACCGCCGACAAGATCCTGGGCCGCGAGGGCGGCCTGATCCGCCCGGCGGTGGCGCAGACGCCGAAGATGGGCGGGCAGCTGCGCTCCTCGATGCGCGTCCAGCGCATGGACGAGCCGGCGACCTACGACTGGACCCAGATGTCCAACCAGACGCGGGCGGTCATCGAGTACCTGACCCTGACCGGCGTCGACAACGTCACCGTGCCCTACCTGGCCGAGAGCTGGGAGGCCTCCGACGACCTCAAGACCTGGACCTTCGCGCTGCGCAAGGGCATCAAGTGGTCGAACGGCGACGACTTCAACGCCGACGACGTGATCCACAACTTCACCCGCTGGCTCGACCCGGCGGTCGGCTCCTCGAACGTCGGCCTGTTCAGCGGCATGACGGACGAGGACGCGGACGGCAAGCGCACCATGCGCAGCGACGCCGTCGAGCGGGTCGACGACCACACGGTGCGCCTGCACCTCTCCGCGGCCGAGCTGGCGATCCCGGAGAACCTCTACAACTACCCGACGGCGATCGTGCACCGCGGCTTCGGCGTCGACTACGACGCCGACTTCGCCGCCAACCCGATCGGCACCGGCCCCTTCGAGCTGACAGAGTTCAACATCGGCGAGCGCTGCCTGCTGACCAAGAAGAAGGACTACTGGGGCGGCGAGTACTACCTGGACTCGATCCTCTATCTGGATCACGGCGACGACATGAACGCGCCGATCCAGGCGCTGGCCTCGGGCGAGGTCGACCACGTCTACGAAGTCGACGTCGATTCCATCGCCCAGGTCGAGGACCTGGACAACAGCGTTCTGCACGAGGTCGTGACCGCCCAGACCCACGTCATGCGCATGCGCGTCGACGCCAAGCCCTTCGACGACCGGCGGGTGCGCCAGGCGGTGCTGGCGGCGCTCAACAACGAGGAACTGCTGCAGCTCGCGTACCGGGGCCGCGGCGCGCCCGGCGAGAACCATCACGTCTCGCCGATCCACCCCGAGTACTTCCAGCTGCCGCCGATCAAGCGCGACATCGAGAAGGCCAAGGCGCTGCTCGCCGAGGCCGGCTACGCGGACGGCCTGGACCTGACCATCGACGTCCATCCGAACTACCAGTTCACGGTCACCACCGCCGAGGCGGCGCGCGACCAGCTGGCCCCGGCCGGCATCCGGCTGAACATCCGGCCGGACCCGAACTACTGGGACATCTGGCAGAAGACGCCCTTCGGCGCCACGACCTGGACCCACCGCCCGCTCGGCGTGATGGTGCTCAACCTGGCCTACCGCACGGGCGTGTCGTGGAACGAGACCGGCTACTCGAACCCCGAGTTCGACGAGGCCCTGACCGAGGCGAGCGGCATCCTCGACGTCGAGGAGCGGCGCAAGGCCATGGAGAAGGTCGAGAAGATCCTGCAGGACGACGCAGTCATCTCGCAGCCCTATTGGCGGGCGGTCTTCACTGCGACCAGCGACAAGGTGCACGGCTATGCCGCGCACCCGACGCAGTACCACCAGTTCAGCAAGACCTGGATCGACAGCTGAGCCTGAGAGTTGCGGGGGGGGGGGGGGGGGGGGGCGGTGGCGCCGCCGGCCGGTCCGACCCGGCACCGTGCCTCGCTCAACGAAGGCACGGGCAAAGCAGGAAGCCTTCGGCGCAGCGGAAGGCGCACCCGTCCGGAACAGGGGGTTAAGGGCGCATGCTGGTGTTCATCGCGCGCCGTCTCGGCCAGATGGTCCTGGTCATGCTGGGCGTCTCGGTGCTGGTCTTCCTGTTGCTGGAGGTCAATGTCGAGAACTTGGCCGTCAAGGTACTCGGGCCCTATTCCGCGCCAGAGGCGCGCGCCCTCTGGCTCGAGCAGAACGGCTTCAACGAGCCGATCTACGTCCGCTACTTCACCTGGATCGGCGGCATTCTCAGCGGCGACCTCGGCGAGTCGGTGACCCTCTACAAGGGCCAGTCGGTGGCCGAAATCCTGGGACCGCGACTGGTCAATACCGCGATCCTGGGCGGTCTCGTGATGCTGGTGATGGTGCCGATCGCCCTGGTGCTGGGCGTGCTCGCCGGGATGAAGGAGGGCTCGGCGCTCGACCGCTCGGTCTCGACCTTCACCATCGTCACGACCTCGATCCCGGAGTACGCGACGGCGCCGCTGCTGATCGTGCTGTTCGTCTACCTGATACCGATCTTCCCCGGCACCGCCGCCATGTCGGCCGGCTGGGACTGGTCGGCGATCGTGCTGCCGGTGCTGGTGCTGGTGCTCTACGACGTCGGCTACGTCGCGCGCATGACGCGCGCCTCCATGGCCGAGGTCATGACCACCCACTACATCCGCACGGCGCGCCTGAAGGGCCTGCCGTTTGGCCGGATCATCACCCGCCACGCGCTGCGCAACGCCCTGATCGCGCCCTTCACGGTGATCATGCTGCAGCTCAACTGGCTGCTCTCAGGCGTCGTCGTCACCGAGGCGATCTTCGCCTACCGGGGCTTCGGCAAGCTGTTGCTCGACGCCTCCCTGGCGGGCGACATCTTCATCATCGAGGCGGCCTGCCTGGTCGCGGTCTTCGTGGCGGTGGGCTCCCAGCTGATCTCAGACGTCGGCTACCGCTTCCTCAATCCGCGCCTGCGGTTCGACTAGGAGAGTCGCGCCATGGCCGTCGCCGCCGACACGCTGCCCAAGGGCCCGCCCTTCTACCTGCGCTTCTTCAGGAGCGTCGCGCTGCTGCGCGAGAGCTGGATCGGCATGGTCGGCGCCGCGCTGGTCGGCTTCTGGGTGCTGATGGCGATCTTCTGCGAGCTGTTCCTGATGGCCGGCCTGGTGTTCCATCCGAACTCGGGCTTCCCCGGCTATTCCAACGCGCCGCCGGGCACCCCGGTGATCCTGGAGGGTAGCTCGGGCGTGCGCGTCACCGCCGCCTCCGAGCGCCCTGCCAGCGAGCTCGGAACGCTGATCGACGAGGAGGATGCGGCGCAGGCGGCCGGCTACGACAGCTTCGCGGCGCTGCAGGCCGAGGTCGCCGAGCTGCAGGCGCGCGTCGCGGCGATCGACGAGGAGCGCAGTGCGCTCAAGGGCCAGATCCAGGACCTGCGGGACAGCAACCCCGAGGAGGCCGAGGGCCTGAGCCGGCGCCGCGCCGCCATCGGCAACGAGGGCGATGTCCTGGAGGACCGGCTGGAGGTGCTGGAAAGCCACGAGAGCTCGGTCGGCAAGTACCAGGTCGGGACCTTCTGGCTGGGCACCGACAAGTCGAGCCGCGACATTCTCAGCCGGCTCATCTTCGGCGCCCGCCAGGTGCTGATCTACGCACCGCTGGCGATCGTCAGCGCCTACCTCGTCGGCATCCCGATGGGCCTCTGGGCGGGCTACCGCGGCGGCTGGATCGATTCGGTGCTGTCCTACGTCTCCAACGTCATCCTGTCGTTCCCGCCGGTCGTGCTCTACGTCGTGATCATCACCGTGATCGGCCCCTCGGGCCTGAACATCGTGCTGGCGGTGACCTTCGCCTCGGCGCCGGGAATCATGCGCATCGTCCGTTCCCTGGCGCTCGACCTGCGCTCGCGCGAATACATCATGGCCGCTGAGACGCGCGGCGAGCCGGTCTGGCGCATCCTCTTCATCGAGCTGCTGCCGAACGCCCGCGGCCCGATCATCGTCGATGCCATGCTGCGGCTCGGCTACACCGTCATCACGATCGGCGTGCTCGGCTTCCTCGGCCTCGGCCTGCCGCCGCCGGACCCGGACTGGGGCAAGATGATCTCCGAGGCGCGGCAGGTCGCCCAGCAGGCGCCGCACGGCATCATCATTCCCTGCCTGGCCCTGTCCTCGCTGGTGCTCGGCTTCAACCTGCTCGCCGACGCGCTGCGCGAGATCTCCCTCAGAGACTGACCGGAGCGACCGAGCCGATGCGCGACAAGAACAAGCAGTTCGGACCGCCGGTGCTGGAGTGCCGCGACCTCTGCCTGTCCTATTTCACCAGGGCCGGCGAGATCCCGGCGGTCATCGACTTCAGCATGACGCTCCACCAGGGCGAGGCGATCGGGCTGGTCGGGGAGTCGGGCTGCGGCAAGTCGACGGTGGCGCTGGCGATCATGCGCTATCTCGGCGGCAACGGCCGGATCGTCGGCGGCCAGATCCTCTACAACGGCCGCGACATGCTGTCGTTCAGCGAGGAGGAGCTGCGCCAGCTGCGCGGCAACGAGATCGCCATGGTCTACCAGGAGCCCATGGCCTCGCTGAACCCCTCGATGCAGGTCGGGCGCCAGCTGATGGAGGTGCCGATCTACCACGAGAAGGGCATGACCGAGGCCAAGGCCGCGGAGCGCGCCCTCGACATGCTGGCCGCGGTCAAGCTGCCGGACCCGGAGCGGGTCTTCCGTTCCTACCCCCACCAGATATCGGGCGGCCAGCAGCAACGCGTGGTGATCGCCATGGCGCTGCTGTCGAAGCCGAAGCTGCTGCTGCTCGACGAGCCGACGACCGCCCTCGACGTCACCGTCGAGGCCGGCATCATCGAGCTGATCGGCGAGATCGCCGAGCGTTTCAACACCTCGATGGTCTACATCTCCCACAACCTCGGCCTGATCCTGGAGACCTGCGACCGGATCAACGTCATGTACTCCGGCCAAGTCGTCGAGACCGGCACGGTCGAGGAGGTCTTCGACGAGATGCGCCACCCCTATACCCAGGGGTTGTTCGACTGCATTCCGCTGCCCGGCGCCGACAAGACCTCGCGGCCCCTGGTGCCGATCCGCGGCCAGCTGCCGCTGCCCCACGAGCGGCCGACGGGCTGCTACTTCGGCCCGCGTTGCGACCACTTCGTCGCCGGGCGCTGCGATGCCGCCCCGATCCCCATGGAGGAGATCCCGGACGAGCCCGGCCATGCCGCGCGCTGCATCCGCTGGGACGAGATCGACTGGCAGACCTACCGGCCGCACGGCGTCTCCACGGAGGCGACGGAGAGCGGCCCCGAGGTGCTCAGGGTCGAGCGCATGCGCAAGTACTACGAGATCTCGGACAACTCCTTCGGCGCGATCCTCAAGGGCCGGACCGTGCGCCACGTCAAGGCCAACGAGCAGATCACCTTCACCGCCCGCGAGAGCCAGACCGTCGCGATCGTCGGCGAATCGGGCTGCGGCAAGTCGACCTTCGCCAAGGTCCTGATGGGCCTGGAGAGCGCGACCGACGGCACGGTGGAGTTCCGCGGCCAGGACCTGGGGCAGAAGCCGGTGCAGTCGCGCACGCCCGAGGAGATCGGCTCGCTGCAGATGATCTTCCAGAACCCCTTCGACACGCTGAACCCGAGCCATACGATCGGCGCGCAGCTGGCCCGGGTGCTCAAGAAGTTCGGCATCGAGAAGGACAAGCGCAAGATCGAGCAGCGGGTCCTCGAGCTGCTCGACCTGGTCAAGCTGCCCCGCGACTTCGCACGCCGGCGCCCGCGCCAGCTCTCGGGCGGCCAGAAGCAGCGCATCGGCATCGCCCGCGCCTTCGCCGGCAATCCCTCGATGGTCGTCGCCGACGAGCCGGTCTCGGCACTCGACGTTTCGGTCGCGGCGGCGGTGACCGGGCTGCTGATGGATATCCAGCGCAGCTACCGCACGACCCTGCTGTTCATCAGCCACGACCTCAGCCTGGTCCGCTACCTGGCGGACCGGATCGTGGTCATGTACCTGGGCAGCATCGTCGAGCAGGGCACCACGGACGAGGTTTTCTCGCCGCCCTACCACCCCTACACCGAGGCGCTGCTGTCGGCCGTGCCGATCGCCGACACCTCGATCCGAAAGAAGCGGATCATCCTGGAGGGCTCTCTGCCCTCGGTGATGAACCCGCCGAAGGGCTGTCCCTTCAATACGCGCTGCCACCGCAAGATCGGCCGGATCTGCGAGACGGAGGTGCCGCCGAACCGCATCGACGCGCCCGGCCACGAGATCCTCTGCCACATCGAGCTTGCCGAACTGCGGGCGGTCGAGCCGGTGATCGAGCAGGTGGCGAAGGAGGACGCGGCGGCGGAGTAGCCGCCTCGGCTCGCCTCGCCACCCAGGCGACGAAACGACGGCGCCGCCTCCCGGCTGGGGAGGCGGC
>NZ_JBBDQW010000067.1:0-13236 GCF_040905785.1 Tistlia sp. | reverse complement strand
CCCCGGGGGGGGGGGGGGGGGGCGCCGCTTTCGTTCGGATGCTGCGGAAAAAGCTGGAGTGTTCCCCTCGAACGGCGACGGCTTCCGAGCTGCCGACCGTTCCGGCGGACCGCCGGAGCCGGCCGGAGGCGATCGCTCAGAAGACCATCGTCACCCAGAGGGCGATGGCGGTCGCCCCCAGGATCAGGCTGCCGGTCACGAGACCGGCGTTCACGAGCCCGGCGTTGAGCAGCTGGCGCTGCCGGTCTGCCGCGACCGCACGGCCCGAATCGCTTCGGCCCGAATCGCTTGGTCGTTGGTTCATGAGAGAGTCCTCCCGCCTGTTCGGGGCGGCCCACCTCGACGCTTCCCGTCCTCGACGCTGGCCGAGGCACCCTCTTGGCGGGGCGTGGCTGGGGAAGGCGGACCGGCGGCCCCGGCGCAGCGATCCAACCCTTGAGAGAGAATCGCTGCCGATACCCAAGTCTACCTCCGCGCAGGCCCCTGTCAAAGGCGGAAATCGCAGGCTCTGTCGGACCCGACCTGGGGATAAGTTCCCGGTTCGTGCTCGGGGCCGCCGTCGGCTGCCGGGTCGCAGCGGCGCAAGGAACTTCCATGCGGGCTGGGGTCGCCAACAGGAAGTTATCTGCTGTAGCGCAGCATCGAAAGTTTCTTGCGGCCGACCCGGACGGCTGGCATTCTGGTCTTGGCCGTCGTTCGCAAGGGCGGCAGGGCCCAGGTTTGGGGAGGAAAGCCGGCGCGAGTCCGGCGGAGGATCAGGAACGGTCGCGCAGTACCTGCGCGGCCGTTGCTTTTCGTGCGGCCGCTCTCCTGCGCTCGCTTTTCGTGCGCCCGCTCTTGGCCCGCTAGCCTGGATTTCTCATACTGGAGGGGGTCGTCACGTGGGTTATCGGCGGACAGGCAAGGAGAAGCGCGCAGCGCGATGCGGCGCATCGGGCAAGCGCTTCGACGCGGCCTGTGCGGCGATAACCCACGCCCTTCGGGTCGCTCCTGGCGGGCTCGCCCGCGGCGTCGAGGCCCTCGAGCGTAGCTTCGGCTACGCTCTTCTGGCCTCTCCTGGCGGAGCGAGCCCGCCAGGAGCGATGCCGACCCCTTCCAGTATGAGAAATCCAGGCTAGACGGCTTCCTCGGTGCGATCGGTCGCTCGTGCCAGGCAGGCGGCGAGGGCCTCCTGCTCGAAGGGCTTTGACAGGAGCAGGCTCGAGCCGGACAGGCCGGCTTCGACCAGGCCCTCGATCTCGCTGTGCCCGGTGGCGAAGACGACCGGCAGGCCGGGGTATCGCAGGCGCGCGCGGCGCGCCAGCTCGACGCCGGATTCGTCGGGCAGGCTGACGTCGCAGAGCAGCAGGTCGAGGCTCCGCTCCGCCAGCACGGCCAGCGCCTGCGCGGCGCGGCCCGCCTCGAGCACCTCGTGTCCGAGCTCGCTCAGCATGTCGGCGGTGTTCTGCCGGATCAGGGCGTCGTCCTCGACCAGGAGGATCGTCAGGAGGGCCGAGGCGCCGGCCCTGCCGGCGTCGCCCGGGCGCTCGGCCTCCGGCGGGGAACCGGGCGGCAGGTCGGGCGGCGCGCCCGGCGGCATCTCCTGCGGCGTGCGCGAAGGCAACTCGACGGGGGGCTCGGCCGGCAGCTCGGGCGGGCTATCGGGCGGCACCTCCTCCGGCGTCTCGGTCGGCACGTTGGGCTCCCGCGGCCCGGAGGCGCCGAGCCTGTTGAGACCCTCCCGGGCGGCCCTGCCGCGGGGAGCCTGCTCGGCGGCAGGGTCGATCGGCTCGCATCTCGGCGGGTAGTTGAACACCGTCACCTCCTCGTCCGTTGGGCCGCCGGTCCGGTCCTTTCGGGCGCGAAGTAGCCGGGTCGACGACGCATTGCACGTCGCATCCCTCCACAACGGGTCCGGCCGATCCTGGCTGCCGCAAAGCTGGGGAGCGAGCATCCCTCCTGGCCCCGCGCCTGTCCTTATCCTGGATCAAGTTTGCAGCAAAGCTGTGTGACGCAAGCCCCCTGCCGCATTAAAGTCCACGCTTCTGGTTCGACAGGCTCACCATGAAGCACGCCCGGAAGCCGGCGCGGACTTCTCCGTCGCTTCGTGGTGAGCCTGTCGAACCATGAAGCGCGCGGGCCCGCGGGCCTCGACATAGGGTCGTTCGCGAGGAGCCTTCGTGCGGCTGCCGGCTGCCGAAGCGGCTTGCGATGTCCTGTGAGCGGAAGCCGAATTGGCTCCGGGGGAGGGATTCGAACCCCCAACCTATCGGTTAACAGCCGATTGCTCTACCGTTGAGCTACCCCGGAACAGGCCGTTCTCGGCCCTGGCCACGAGCGGCGGCCGAGGCCTGCCGTCATGGGAGCGTGCTTATAGCAAAGCCCTCGGGCCCTGCAAAGATTTTCGAAGGCGCCGGCAGGGCAGGCGCACTGGCGCAGGGTGGCGCCGAGTCAGCCGCCGGTGATCGCGTTGAGCAGGCAGCGCCCGGCCTCCAGGTAGTCCGAGTTGGGCATGTGGAACCAGCGCAGGAACTCCGGCGTGGTCAGCGTGCCGTCGAGCCACTTGTCGAGGAAGTAGCGGCTGACCGGGTGCAGCCGCTCGGGCAGGCAGGCGAGCGCTTCGGCCGGCAGGCCTGCCAGCGTATCGGCGTCCAGCTGCCTGGCGGCCAGCGGCCCGGCCATGCCGGCGTCCTTCCGGGGCGGCTACGGTCGATCGAGGCTAGACCCTGCGGCGAGGCGGCGCCAGCCGCATGCCCGAAGCGGCCCTGGGAGGGCCGGTTCGGGGTGTCTTTTCGGGTGCAGGGTTGGAGGCTCGGGCCGGAATCGAACCGACGTACGAGGATTTGCAGTCCTCTGCATGACCACTCTGCCACCGAGCCGCACGCGGTTTTCTGCGGCCGGCCTGCTTCTAACCGAGCGGCGCGGGCCTTGTCCAGTTGGGATCGAGGCGCGCGCGGCCCGTCGCGCCCGCCGGCCTCAGAGCAGGGCGTCGATGGCGCCGGGCAGCTCGGCGAAGCGCGAGACCACGGCCTCGGCGCCGGCCTGGCGCAGCGCCTCGCCGTGGCCGCCGCCGCAATGACCGCCGCCGTCGAAGCCCAGCACGCGCATCCCCGCGGCGCGGGCGGCGGCGATCCCGGGCCGGCTGTCCTCCAGCACCAGGCAGCGCGCCGGCTCGGCGCCGAGCTGTCCGGCCGCATGGAGGAAGAGGTCGGGCGCCGGCTTGCCGCGGGCGACGAGCACGCTCGAGAAGACGTGCGGATAGAACAGCTCGTAGAGGCCGGTCTCGATCAGGCCGAGCGCGAGCCTGCCGGGCCGGCTGCTGCTGGCGACGCAGCGCCGGAAGGGCAGGGCGGCGATTACCTCGGCGGCCTGGGGGCCGCCTGGGGCAGCGCCTGCAGGCGGCCGCGGAAGGCCTCCAGCACGCGCGCCTCGCAGCGCGCCGCGAAGTCGGCGGGCAGCGGCCGGCCGAGGTCGCGCTCCAGCTCGGCCTGCATGGCGGCGGCGGACCGGCCGAGGAAGCGCCGCCCGATCTCCGCGGCGGTGACGGCGAGACCGAGCTGCGCCAGCACCTCGGCGCCGGCGGCGCAGGCCAGGGGCTCGCTGTCAATCAGCACGCCGTCGCAGTCGAAGATCACGAGGTCGGGGCTCATCCGCGGGGCACGGCCCCGAGCTGCGCCAGCTTCTCCTCGAGATAGGCCGCCATCAGCTGCGGCGCAGAGGCGCCGAACATGCGGATGCGCCCGGTGTGGGCGAGCAGCAGCAGGCCCGCGGCATGGGCGAAGCAGTCGACCATGAGGCGCTCGGCCTCGGCGCGCGGGGCGCCGAGCTCCTGGGCGGCCGCGGCGATCGGCTCCAGCTGCGCGGCCAGCGCGGCGTTGAGCGCGCGGTCGTGCTCGGGCCCGAGGCCGCGCGGCTTCATGCCGCCGCGGAACAGGTAGAAGCCGAGGTCGAGATCGCGCGGGTTCTTCTCGTAGAACTCGAAGAATCCCAGGGCTGCGGCGCGCAGCCGCCCCGCCGGGTCCGCGGCGCGGGCGACGCGGCGCCGGGTGGCCAGCCCGAGGCGGTCCATCGAGGCCTGCAGGACCGCGGCGTAGATTGCCTCCTTGGACTCGAAGTGGAAGTAGAGCGCCGCCGGCGTGTAGCCGGCCTTGGCGGCGATGGCGCGCAGCGAGGCGCCGTCCAACCCCTCGGTCTCGAAGACGGCGCGCGCCGCCTCCAGGATCAGATCCCGCTTCAGGGCGCGCCCCGCCGGGCGGCGGCCGCGCCTTCGCGGTCCGGCCGTCTCGGTGCCCTCGGGCACCCTGTCGGGCAGCGTCATCCCGGCCCCTTCCCAGCGGTTGCTTGACGACGAATTTAACGATGTTCAATCTTTTGGCAATCGACCCGGAGGATGCCCCCGTGAGCCAGCTCGCCGATTTCGACAGCGGCCCCGCCGCCGAACCGGACGCCGCCTTCGCGGCCGCCAATCAGGCGCGGCCGGCGGTCGGCTGGGACGCTTACGGCGGCGACCGCCTGCTGGTCTCGCTGGTCGAACGCTACGCGCCCTGGATGGCCGGGCGGGCGGCCGCGCTGGGCGCCCAGGCCGGCGACCCCGACGTCCAGGAGCTGGCGCGCCTGGCCAACCGCCACACGCCCGAGCTCAGGACCCACGATCGCTTCGGCAATCGCCTGGACTGGGTCGAGTTCACCCGGCCTGGCACCAGCTGATGGCCATGGCGGTCGGCCACGAGGTCGCCTCCCTGGCCTGGACCACCCAGGAGCGGGGCGGCCACTTCGGGCGGGCGGTCCTGTCCTACCTGTGGAACCAGGTCGAGCAGGGCGTCGGCTGCCCGATGGGCATGACCTACGCCGCCTATCCGGGCTTGCGCCAGCGCGAGTTCGCGCCCTGGCGCGAGAAGATCGTCTCGGGAATCTACGATCCGCGGCCGCTGCCGCTCGCCGACAAGGCGGGCGCCACCATCGGCTACGCCATGACCGAGAAGCAGGGCGGCTCCGACCTGCGCGAGACCGTGACCCGGGCGCGCTTCCTGGAGGACACGCCCGAGGGCCGCGTCTACCTGCTGACCGGCCACAAGTGGTTCTTCTCGGTGCCGGTCTCGGACGGCTTCTTCACCCTGGCGCGCAGCACGCCGGGCGTGTCCTGCTTCTTCGTGCCGGGGTTCCTGCCCGACGGCGCGCGCAACCGGATCCGGCTGCAGCGGCTCAAGGACAAGTGCGGCAACCGCTCCAACGCTTCCAGCGAGGTCGAGTACCACGAGGCCCTGGCTTGGCTCGTCGGCGAGGAGGGCCAAGGGATCCGCGAGATCCTGTCGCACTCGCACCTGACCCGCCTCGATTTCGCGGTCGCCTCGGCCGGCCTGATGCGCCAGGCCCTGACCCTGGCCCTTGACCACACCCAGAGCCGGCGAGGCTTCGGCCTGGCGCTGGCCGACCAGCCGATGATGACCAATATCCTGGCTGACCTGGCGATCGACAGCGAGGCCTCGACCCTGCTGGCCTTCCGCGTGGCGCGCGCCACCGACGGCATCGAGACCGACGAGAAGGAGCGCCACTTCGCGCGCCTGACCACGCCGTTGGCCAAGTTCTGGAACTGCCGGCGCGCCGCGGCCTTCGTCGTCGAGGCGCTGGAGTGCCACGGCGGCAACGGCTTCATCGAAGAAAACCCCATGGCCCGGCTCTACCGGGAGGCGCCGCTCAACGCAATCTGGGAGGGTACCAGCAACATGATGGCCATGGACGTGCTGCGCACGCTGAGGAAGCAGCCGGAAGCCGGCGAGGCGGTCATGGACGAGCTGGAGGGTGCGCGCGGCGCCGATCCCGCCTACGACCGCTGGCTCGGCCGGCTCGGCGACGAGCTGGCGCGCTCGCGCAACGACGATGGCCACGGGCGCCGCCTGACCGGCCTGCTGGCGACCGCCCTGCAGGCTTCGGCGCTGCACGCCGACGGCCATGCCGACAGCTTCCAGGCCTTCTGCCGCTCGCGGTTGGCCGGGGACTGGGGGCAGGTCTACGGCACCCTGGAGGACGCGCCGGAAATGCGCGCGATCGTCGAGCGGGCAACCGTCGCCTCTACCCACAGGCACGCCCACACCGGCTCCCACACCGGCAAGGCGGGCTAGTGTACCAGCCGCTCCAGGGCGCCCTCGACGTCCGAGGGGGCAAAGGGTTTGCTGATGACCGGCGCCTCCGGATAGATCTTGGCGGTGATCAACTCGGGATTGGCGGTGACGAAGGCGAAGGGGATGCCCCGGTTCTGCAGGGCCTTGGCCACCGGAAAGACGGTGCCGCCCTCGATTCGGATGTCGAGGAAGGCGGCCGACAGCTCGAGGCTGCGGGCCACGTCCCAGGCCGAGGTCAAACGTCGGTAGGGTCCTACGACCTCATAGCCGGCCGCTTCGATGACATCCTGGATTGCCAGGGCCACGAGGAAATCGTCTTCGACGATCAGAATCTGGGGCTTCATGGGTCCGCCTAGCGGGAGCTGCCGGGATCGATCGGCTTGGCGGGAACGCCGTTCTAGGGGCTTTGGTTCGCACAGAAGGAGAATTGGGGGCAAGTCCGCCACACCACGCAGGGCTTGACCATTAATCTAACAGTGTTCGAAACTACCTGCCGAAGGGCCGGGCGCGCGCTTGCGGGACCCTCCGCAGGCGGCTAGCCGAGCCGGATCGGGTCAGGAGCCGCCATGCCCAGGATGTCCGCCGCCGACTACCGAGAGTCCCTGCGCCGCCTGAAGCCGCGCGTCTTCCTCGAGGGGCGGCGCGTCGAGAGCGTCGCCGACGAGCCCCTGCTGGCGCCCGGCATCGCCGGCATCGGCGTGTCCTACGACTTCGCGCTCAGGTCCGAGTACGAGCTGCTGATGACGGCGCGCCAGGGCACCTCCGGCAAGACCGTCAACCGGATGCTGCACATCGACGAGAGCTCGACCGACCTGCTCTACAAGCTGGAGGCCGTGCGCCTGCTCTGCCGCGAGACCGGCTGCGCCCAGCGCTACCTGGCCCACGACGGCTTCAACGGGCTGTTCCAGGCGACCCGGCGCGCCGACGAGGCCCACGGCACCGAGTACCACGCGCGCTTCCTGGAGTACCTGCACTGGTTCCAGGAGGAGGACCTCTCGATCGGCATCTGCATGACCGACGCCAAGGGCGACCGCTCGCTCAGACCCGGCAGCCAGGCCAACCGGGACGTCTACGTCCACGTCAAGGAGCGGCGCGCCGAGGGCATCGTGATCCGCGGCACCAAGGCGATCGTGACCTCGGCGCCCTACATGCACGAGCTCTTGGTCATGCCCTGCCGGACCATGACGCCGGGGGACCGCGACTTCGCCGTCTGCTGCGCCGTGCCGGTCGACGCCGAGGGCGTCACCATCGTCGCCAAGCGGGCGGGGCGGCCGGGCGAGGCCGCAGCCAAATTCTCGGCACGCTACGGCCAGTCGGTCGCGGTCGTGCAGTTCGACGACGTGCTGGTGCCCTGGGAGCGGGTCTTCCTGGCCGGCGAGCACGAGGAGGCCGGCTTCGCGACCACGGCCTACGCGACCCACCACCGGCATTCCTGCATCGCCGCGCGCGCCGGCTTCGGCGACCTGCTGATCGGCGCCGGCACGCTGATGATCGAGGCCAACGGCCTGGACCCCGAGCGCCACGGGCACGTCCGCGAGACGATGGTCGACCTGATCCGCATCGTCGAGGGCTTCTTCGCCTGCGGCGTCGCCGCCTCGGTCTACTGCACCAAGGATCCGGCCGGCTCGGTCATGCCCGACGCGGTCTTCGCCAACGTCGGTAAGCTGCTGCTGGCGACCCAGATCTACGACATGCACCGCTTGGCCCACACCGTCTCGGGCGGCCTGGTGGTGGCGCTGCCGGGTCCCGAGGAGGACCACAATCCCGAGACCGCCGGCTCGCTGGCCGCCGTGCTGGCCGGCCGCCCCGACATCCCGGCGAGCCAGCGGATGGAGGTCGCGCGCCTGATCGAGGACCTGACCGCTTCGGACACCGGCGGCTGGTACTCGGTGATCTCGCTGCACGGCGGCGGCTCGCCCGAGGCGATGAAGCGCGAGATCTGGCGCAACTACCCGGTCGCCGAGCGCGCCGAGCTGGTCGAGCGCCTGCTCGACCGCGGCGTGCTGGCGCAAGGCGAGGACGGCGCGGCGGCGGGCGGGCGGCGGGTCTCGAAGCAGCCGGGACGCTGCTGCGCGACCGGCTGCGAGGTGCCGCTGCTGCCCTCGCGCTGGCTCGCCGAGCCGGCCGCGGCTAGTTCGCCAGAGAGCCCGGGCGATTGATCGAGGGCGCCAGCTGGGTCATCAGCGCGCGCGCGTCGTAGACGTCGCCGCGCGGCTCGGCCGGCAGCTCCTCGAGCAGGAGAATCTCGGCGCTGGCGCGGTAGCGGGTGATCGACCGGCTGTAGGCCTCGCGCGGACCGCCCAGGTAGCCCGGGTTGTAGAGCGGGCCGGGCAGGAAGGCCATGCCGAGCGGCTGGCCGACCCCCGAGTAGTGGGTGACGTGGCGCGTCAGGGGATCGAGGTCGCGCTTGACGACCTCGAAGCCCGCGTAGTCGTGTGCCCGCGCCAGCTCGGCGGCGCGGAACAGCAGGTAGTTCTCCAGCGTGTCGCTGCTGGTCGCCTCGTTGCCGGTGGCGGTGACCCGGTAGCGGTCCTCGGCGAGCTTCTGCTCGGCGAAGCCGTAGTCCGGGCCCATGCCGTCCGGCCCGCGCGCCTGATAGGGAGTGGGGCTCGTGCAGCCGGCGGCCAGGGCCGCGCTCAGCAGCAGGGCCAGGAGAGCCGGCAGGCGAAGGCGGGCGTGCATGACGAAAGGCTCCTCGAGCGGACGGCATCCTTTCCCGAGATATGGTGCGCGGAGGCCGGCCGGGCGAGACCCTCGCGGCGCCGGTCACAGGCACTCCGCGAGCCGTGCGGTGGCCGCCGCCAGGGCGCCCTCGTCGCGGCGGTAGAAGGTCCACTGCCGGATCCGCGTCTCGCGCACCAGGCCGGCCTGGACCAGCAGCTTCATGTGGCCGTGGACGGTCGGCTGGCTGAGGCCCAGCTTCTGCGCGATCAGCAGGCCGCAGACGCCGTCGGACACCAGGTCGCCGTCGCGCTGCGGCGGAAAGTGCGCGCGCGGGTCCTTGAGCCAGGCCAGCACCTGCAGGCGCTTGTCGCTGGCCAGGGCCTTGAGGATCGCGAGCAGATCGGCCTCGGCGTCCACGGGCTCCCCTTCGGGACTTTGCAAATTTCCTAATTGATGGCATGACGTCGTTCGGCTGTCGAGACGACGGGAGGCGAAGCGATGAGCGGGCAGGGTGAGGAGTCGGCGATCGACCGGGCGGCCGTGTCGGCGACGGAGGCGCGCATCCGCCCCTACGTGCGACGGACGCCGCTCATCGAGGTCGCCGCGGAAGACTTCGGGCTGGGCGGCTTGCCGCTGACCCTGAAGCTGGAGTTCCTGCAGCACTCCGGCTCCTTCAAGGCGCGCGGCGCCTTCGCCAACCTGCTGCTGCGCGAGGTGCCGGAGGCCGGCGTCGTCGCCGCCTCGGGCGGCAACCACGGCGCCGCCGTGGCGCACGCCGCCCGGACCCTGGGGATCCGCGCAAGGATCTTCGTGCCCAGCGTCGCCTCGCCGGCCAAGATCGCGCGGATCGAGGCAAGCGGCGCCGAGTTGGTCGTCGGCGGCGACCTCTATGCCGACGCCCTGGCCGCCGCCGAGGCTTGCGTCGCCGAGACCGGCGCCCTGGCGGTCCATGCCTACGACCAGCGCGAGACGCTGCTCGGGCAGGGCACGGCCGGCCTGGAGCTCGAGCGCCAGGCGGCGGCCTCGGAAAGCCGCGGGATCGACACGCTGCTCGTCGCGGTCGGCGGCGGCGGCCTGATCGGTGGCGTCGCCGCCGCGCTCGCCGTCAGCGGGATCAAGGTCGTCGGGGTCGAGCCCGAGGCCGCGCCGACGCTGTTCGAGGCGCTGCGCGCCGGCCGTCCCGTCGACGCCCCGGCCGGCGGCCTGGCGGCGGACTCCCTGGCGCCGCGCCGGGTCGGAGAGCTGATGTTCCCGATCGCGCGCGAACGGGTCGAGCGCGTCGTGCTGGTCCCGGACGCGGCCATCGCCGAGGCCCAGGCGCGGCTCTGGGCGGTCCTGCGCATCGCCAGCGAGCCGGGCGGCGCGGCCGCCTTCGCGGCGCTGCTCTCGGGCGCCTACCGCCCGGCCCCCGAGGAGCGCGTCGCCGTGCTGCTGTGCGGCGCCAACACCCACAGGGTGGATCTCTAGGGCAGACGCCGGCCGGCCAGCAGGCGCTCGGCCGCGGCCGAGGCGAGGCGGCGGCCGAGGCCCGGATTCCGCTCGCGCTCGAGCAGCCGCACCGGCGCCCGCGCCTCGCGCGGCAGCAGGGCGAGCAGGCCCCAGGGTCGTCGCGTCACCTCCAGCAGCCGCTGCAGTTCTAAGTCCGGGTCGTGCGGCCTTTCCTCGGCCGCCCGGAACTCCAGCCAGCCGGGGCCGCGCGGGTCGCCCAGGAGCTCGAAGCCCGGGCCGGCCTCCAGGCCCGGCACGCGCTCGTGCAGGACCCGCGCCGCGAGCGCGCGCGGGCGCCAGCGGGCGCGCCAGCTTTCGGCGCGAAGGGTGCGCTGCAGCCAGTCCAGGCGGAGCGCCGCGCCGGTCCCGGTCGGGCAGGAAGGCGAGCCGCAGGGGGCTTCGGCAGGCAGGTAGCGCAAGCTCGGCATGGGCGGGCGGTCCCCTTGGGCCGGGCGCCGGCCGCTCCGGCTCCCGCGCGTCCTCCGAGGCTAAGCGCGCGTCGTCAGAATAACAAGTAAACTAGTGGCGCGCGGTGCCGCTAGGGGCGGATCAGGAGCACCGGCACGGCGCTGGCCAGGCGCGCCGTGGTCCGGCGCCCGTCGAAGCCGTCGAGCTGGAAGCGGTCGGGAGCCTCGCCGGCCTCGACCACGGCCAGGCGCTCGCCGCGCGCGCCGCGGCTGCGCACCACGGCCAGCCTCCCGACCGCGCCGGCCTCGACGCGCTCCGCTGGCGCATGGAAGAAGGTCCAGCCGTCCATCAGGCTCTCCGGGTCTTCGAGGCGCAAGGCGACCAGCGCCGGATGGTGGAGCGCCGGCGCGCCGGCGAGCGGCAGCAGGACGGCCTCGGGCTCGCCCTCCCAGGGCCGGATCCGCCCCTCGCCGTCGACGAGGCCGACCAGGGCCGCCGCCGGCTGCGTCTCGCCGACGCCCTGCAGCGAGACGCCGGCCTGCTCCAGGACGTCGAGCAGCGGCACCCGCAGGAAGCGGGCCAGGGCCTCGGCCTCCTCCAGGCGGATGCGGCGCACGCCGCTCAGCATCTTGCTGACCGTCGAGGGGTCGGCCCCCAGGAAACGCGCGAGCCCGCGCTGGGTCTCGCCGATCTCGGCGAGGCGACGGGCGAACCAGCCGGACGCGACCGCCGGCGCCGGAGTCCTGCGGCTCGGCGACTTCTTGGTGCGTGGCATGCTGAGGGGATCCGGTCTCTGTTGCGATTTAGGCAACGCCGAGACTAGCGCGCCTCCCGGTCGCCGGGCAAGCAGGCGGAGGCGCCCGCTCGCCGCCACTTATCAACAAGTAAAATAGTGGATGTGGTTGACGACGCCCACGGCGGAACGGATGATCCACGAAGAGAACAAATAGGGAACTTAAGATGTGCGAGGCAGCCGGGACATGAGACGCAGTCCGACAGCGAGCGGGCGGGCCGGAGGCCGCGGGTTCTGGACCGGCGAGCGGGTCGCCGAGCTGACCCGCCACTGGGCCGAGGGCCTGGTCGGCTCGGCGATCGCCGAGCGGCTCGGCACGACCAAGGACGCCGTCGTCTCCAAGGCGCATCGCCTGGCGCTGGAGACGCGGCTGCCCGAGGCCTGCTCGGAGCCGCGGCCGAGCCACTGGGAGCGGCGCCTCGCCGCCCTGGCCGCCGCCACCGGCATCACGGCGGAGGACCTGCTGAGGCTGCAGCGCGGGTACCGGCCGCAGCCGCGCGGCAGGGCGCTCTTCACGGCCTGCCAGTTCGTCGTCGGCGACCTCAAGGCCGGCGGCCACCGCTGCGGCGCGGCGGTCGCGCGCAACCCCGACGGCTGGCCCTACTGCGGCGAGCACCTGGCGCGCTGCCGGCAGCCGCGCCGCCTGGAGGCGGAGAGCGGACGGGAGCGGGCGGCCTGAGTCCCTGCCGCCCGCCCACCGGCGCGGCCGACGGCAGCGACTGGCGGCGCCTGCGCCGCGCGGCCCTGCGCCTGCGTCTCTGGATCTCCTGCCTCGCCGAGCTCGCGGCCGAGGCCGACCGGCTGGGCCTCGCCGGGGCCGCGGAGCTCGCCGAGGAGGCCGAGCGGGAGGCCGCCGGCTTCGACCGTGCGCTCTGGCGCTTCGAGCACTCAGGCGAGGCCGGCCGCCTCGGCCAGGATCCACAGGCCGAGCAGCGCGAACAGCAGGGCGGCGCCCAGGCGCAGCGCCCGCAGCGGCAGGATCCGCAGCAGCCGGTGGCCGAGGAACAGCGCCGGCAGGTTGGCGAGCAGCATGCCGAGCGTGGTGCCCAGGGTGACCAGGACGACCGAGCCGAAGCGGGCAGCCAGCGCGACCGTGGCGACCTGGGTCTTGTCGCCGATCTCGACCAGGAAGAAGGCGACCAGCGTGGCCAGGAAGGCGTCGCGGCCGCGGGTGCGCGCCGCCTCCTCCTCGAGCCGGTCGGGCACCAGCGCCCAGGCCGCCATGGCCAGGAAGCCGGCGCCGACGAGGCCGGCGAACAGCGGGCCCTCGAACCAGGCCGCGAGCTCGGCGCCGGCGAGCGCGGCGAGCCCGTGGTTGGCCAGGGTCGCGACCAGGATGGCGCAGGCGATCGGCCAGGGTCGGCCGTAGCGGCTGGCCAGCAGGATCGCCAGCAGCTGGGTCTTGTCGCCGATCTCGGCGACCGCGACGACGAAGAGGGAGGTGAGGAGAACGTCCAAGGAGGCGCGATCCAGGGGCCGGGCGGCGTGAGACCAGGGCGCCGCGCCTCCTGCCCGAGCCTTCCGGGAGGTGCGGCGCCATCGGTCTCGCCTGAACCGGGCCGCCGCTCGGACTCTGCCGAGATCGGATTAGGCCCCGCTCTTCCGCGCCATGGCGTGCCCGCCAAGCATGTTGACGCGGAAACCGTCCCCGCGGGACGGCTGACTACTCCCCAGATGACGGGCAAGCTCTAGCGCCCGGGCGATCCAGGGTCAAGCCGGCCCCGGTCGGGCCCACGGCAACGAGTCCAGGTTAACGGGCAGGTGCGTTGAGGATGTCGGTGAGGA
>NZ_JBBDQW010000066.1:0-94632 GCF_040905785.1 Tistlia sp. | reverse complement strand
CTTCGGCTACGCTCTTCAGGCTTCTCCTGGCGGATCGAGCCCGCCAGGAGCGATGCCGACCCCTTCCAGAAATCCAGGCTAGACCATGCTCAGGCTCACGGGCGTCCACACCCACTACGGGCTCAGCCACATCCTGCAGGGCGTCGACCTGACCGTCGGCGACGGCGAGGCGGTCGCGCTCTTCGGCCGCAACGGCGTCGGCAAGACCACGATCATCAAGACCATCGCCGGCTGGGTGAAGCCGACCAGCGGCGAGATCGAGTTCGAGGGCCGGCAGATCGGCGGCTGGCCGTCCGAGCGCATCGCGCGCGCCGGCATCGGCCTGGTGCCGGAGGACCGGCGGATCTTCCCCGGTCTGACCGTCGAGGAGAACCTCAACCTCGGCTTCCTGCAGTGCGTGCGCCGGCCGAGCGGGGCAGCGCGCCGCGAAGCCCTGCAGGAGGTCTACGCCAACTTCCCCCGCTTGGCCGAGCGGCGGCGGCAGAACGGCACCTCGCTGTCGGGCGGCGAGCAGCAGATGCTGTCCTTCGCCCGTGTGCTGCTCGGCAAGCCGCGGCTGCTGCTGGTCGACGAGCCGACCGAGGGCCTGGCGCCCATGATCGTCTCCGAGATCATGGCCAGCCTGGCCGCCCTCAAGCAGCAGAACATCTCGATCCTGCTGGTCGAGCAGAACGTCGAAGCGGCGCTGAAGCTGGTCAGCCGCTTCTACACGGTCGAGCGCGGCCGCCTCGTCTTCGAAGGCGACGCGGCCGACCCCGCCGACCGCGAGCGCGCCTTCGAGGCCTTCGCCGTCTAGCTCGACAGTCTGGCTCTGCTGTCAGGCGAGGGTGCCGGCTGCGGTGCGGTAGCCGGTGTCGCCGACGCCGACCTCCTCCTCGCAGGCCCCGCAGACCAGGGCCGGGACCAGGCGCTGGCCACAGGGGGCGTGGGCGACCAGGAGCGGCGGGCCGCCGCCCTCGGACAGGTGCTCTTCGCCGTAGCGCATCAGCATCAGGATGCTGGGATAGAGGTCGCGGCCCATCCGCGTCATTCGGTACTCGTGGCGCTCCGGCCGGCTCGAGTAGAGTTGCCGCTCGAAGATGCCCATCTCGACGAGCCGTTGCAGGCGGTTCGCCAGTACGTTGGTGGCGACGCCCAGATGGCCCAGCATGGCGTCGAAGCGGCGCACGCCGAAGAAGGCTTCGCGGATCAGCAGGAAGGCCCAGCGGTCGCCGACCACCGTCAGGGCGCGGGCGACGTTGTCGACCCGGCCGCGCAAGAAGTTGTCGGCGCGCGCCGAACGTCGCATGGCGGGCGGCGTCGAGGCGCTGCAGCCGTTGGCACCGGGGCCGAGGCGGTAGCTCGCCTGGCGCGCGTCGAAGGGCTGCCGGCAGGCGCGGCAGACGATCCGCAGGTCGCTCGCGGGGCCGCAGCCCCGGTGCCAGACCTGCACCGGAGGCTCGCGGTCCGCCGAGAGCCAGCGGTCGCCCCACTGCATCAGGGCGATCATCGAGGGGAACAGCATGGCCCCCTTGCGGGTCAGGCGGTACTCGAAGCGCGGGGGCGCGGTCCGGTAGGGAACGCGCCGCAGGACGCCCTCGGCGACGAGGTGCGTCAGGCGCGAGGCCAGGGTGCCGCGCGAGACGTCGAGCGCGCCGCGGAAGCCCTCGTAGTGGCGCACGCCGAAGAAGGCCTCGCGCACCACCAGGAAGGTCCAGGGGTCGGCGAAGACGTCGAGGGTCCGGGTCACCGAGCAGCCGGCCAGCGGCAGGTAGGGCCCGCGGCCGTGCTGCGGCGAAGCCTGGCCGGGGCCGGCCGTCACATCTCGACGGCGCGCTGGCGCAACTGGAACTTCTGGATCTTGCCGGTGGCGGTCTTCGGCAGCGGCCCGAAGACGACGCTGGTCGGGCACTTGTAGTGCGCCATGCTCTGCCGGCAGAAGTCGATGATCTCCTTCTCGCTGCAGGCCTCGCCGTCCCTGAGGGTCACGAAGGCGCAGGGCGTCTCCTCCCACAGCGGGTGCGGCTTGGCGACGACGGCGGCCTCCAGGACCTTAGGGTGGCGGTAGATCACGTACTCGACCTCGACCGAGGAGATGTTCTCGCCGCCGGAGATGATGACGTCCTTGGAGCGGTCGCGGATCTGCAGGTAGCCGTCGGGCTGCATCACGGCCAGGTCGCCGGTGTGGAACCAGCCGCTGGCGAAGGCCTTCTCCGTCGCCTCGGGGTTCTTCAGGTAGCCGCGCATGACGCTGGAGCCCCTGACCAGCACCTCGCCCATGGTGGTGCCGTCCCAGGGTACCGGCTCCAGGCTCTCGGGATCGGCGACCCTCAGCGCGGCGAACTGCGGATAGCTGACGCCCTGGCGCGCCATGCGCTCGGCGACCTCGGCGGTGGTCAGATCGGGCCAGTCGTCCTGCGGCTGGCAGATGGCGACGCAGCCGGTGCACTCGGTCAGCCCGTAGGCGTGGATCACGTCGAAGCCGAGCGCGGTCATCTTCTCGAGTACCGTGGGCGGCGGCGATGAGCCGGCGGTCATCACCTGGACAGTCTGCGTGAAGGACCCGCGCCCCGGCGCGGCTGCGTTGATCAGCATGGTCAGGACCACGGGCGCGGCGCACATGTTGGTCACGCGCTCGCGCTCGATCAGCTCGAAGATCGTCTCCGGCACGACCTTGCGCAGCATCACGTGGGTGCCGGCCAGGGCGGTGATCGTGTAGGGGAAGCACCAGCCGTAGGAATGGAACATCGGCAGGGTCCAGAGGTAGACCGGGAACTTCGGCAGGGTCCAGACCGCGATCTGCCCGAAGGAGGAGATGAAGGCGCCGCGGTGGTGGTAGACGACGCCCTTGGGGTCGCCGGTCGTCCCCGAGGTGTAGCTGAGCGCGATCGGGTCCCATTCGTCTTCCGGCCGGATCCAGGCGGCCTCGGCCTCGGCGTCGCCCTCGGCGAGCAGCGCCTCGTACTCGATCTCGCCGATGCGCTCGCCGCCGACCGCGGCCGGGTCCTCGATGTCGACGACGAGCAGGTCCCGGCCGAGCAGCGCCAGCGCCGCCTTGACCTGGGGTGCCAGCTCCGTGTCCGCGATCACCGCCCTGGCCTCGCCGTGGTCGAGGATGAAGGCGATGGCCTCGGCGTCGAGCCTGAGGTTGACCGGATTGATCACGGCGCCGGCCATGGGGATGCCGTAGTGGGCTTCCAGGGCCTCGGGCACGTTGGGGGCGATGAGGGCGACCACGTCGCCCCGGCCGATGCCGCGCTTGCGCAGGGCCGACGCCAGCCGGCAGCAGCGCCGGTAGAGGTCGGCGTAGCTGCAGCGCCGGCCGTTGTAGACCACGGCCGTGCGTTCCGGAAAGCTGCGCGCCGTCGTTTCCAGGAACTGGATCGGCGAGAGCGGCACGAAGTTGCAGTCCCGCTTATGCAAGCCCTTGCTGAATTTCGCCATGCCCGGCGCCGACATACGCCTCCCTCCCTACTCGATCGCGATTCTCTGAGCCGCGGTTCTCTCGGCCGCGGTTTTTCAGTCTTTTAAAGCAAGTCACTGAGTATGGTGCGGCCCCGCGCGACGCGTCAAGCCGCCCGCAGTGCCGCCTCGGGCAGGGGCACCCGGCCGGCTCGGCGCGTCATTCTCCCCGGAAGACGGGCTTGCGCTTCTCCTTGAAGGCGGCAACACCCTCGGCGAAGTCGGCGGAGCCGCGCAGCCGCCCGTAGGCCTGGCCCTCGAGCTCGATGGCGACCTGCAGCGGCGCGTCCTCGGCGCTGTTGAGGACCTCCTTGATGGTGCGCTGCGCCAGGGGCGAGAAGCCGCGCAGCTCCTCGACCAGACTGACCACGGCCTGGTCGAGCCGGGCGTCGGCCACGGCCTCGGCCGCGATGCCCCAGGCGACGGCCTGGGCGGCAGGGACCCGGCGCGCGCGCATCACCATGTCCTTGGTCCGGGCCAGGCCGATCATCTTGACCAGCCGTGCCGACCCGCCCGAGCCCGGGATCATGCCAAGGCGCATCTCGGGCAGGCCGACCTGCGCGGACTCGGCGAGCAGGCGGAAGTCGCAGGCCAGCGACAGCTCGAAGCCGACGCCGAAGCAGTAGCCGTGGATCGCGGCGATCACGGGCTTCTTGCAGCGCGCCGGTGCGGCGACGTTCCAGGCCAGGCGGCTGACGTGCTCCGGCGACTTCGCCAGGAAGCCGGGGATGTCGCCGCCGCTGGAGAAATGCTCGCCCTCGCCGCGCAGGACGACGACCCGGACGCGCGCGTCGCGGTCCAACTCGTCGAAGACCGCGGCGAGCTGCTCGCGCTGGGTCATCGAGACGATGTTGAGCGGCGGCCGGTCGAGCACGATGTCGGCACGCTCGGCGGCGGCGTCGATCTCGACGCGGAAGCCATCCAGCTCGGCCAGCAGGCCGGGGCGGCTGGAGGGAAACGACTGCTCCATGGACAGACCTTTCATTCCTTCTGGTAGTCGCCGGCGACCAGCAGGCGCCGCAGGATCTTGCCGACCGGCGACTTGGGAATCGCCTGGACGAAGACGTAGGCGCGGGGCCGCTTGAAGTCGGCGAGGCCGCTGCCGCGGCAGAAGCTGTCGAGCTCCTCGCCGCCGACCGGGCGGGCGCGCCGGACGAAGGCCGTGACCTGCTGGCCCCAGCGCTCGTGGGGCAGGCCGGCGACGGCGACCTCCTCGACCGCCGGGTGCAGCGAGAGCGCCGACTCGACCTCGAGCGGGAAGACGTTCTCGCCGCCGGTGATGATCATGTCGTCGACCCGGCCGGTGACGAAGAGGTCGCCGTCGCGGTCGCGGTAGCCCGTGTCCCCGGTGAAGTACCAGCCGCGGCTGATCGACTTGGCGTCGGCGTCGGGCCGCTGCCAGTAGCCCTCGAAGGCCTCGTCGCTGAGCAGGTCCGCGGCGATCTGGCCCTCCTCGCCGGGGGCGGCGCGCGCCTCGGGGTCGTCGCTGCCCAGGCGAATCACCCGGACCCGCTGGTTCAGGCCCGGCTTGCCGGCGGAGCCGGGCTTGGCGGCGGCATCGGGATCGATGGTAAAGGTGTAGATCTCCGAAGAGCCGTAGTGGTTGACGAAGAGCTCCGGCCGGAAGGCCTCGACGAGGCGGCGCAGCAGGCCCTCGGTCATGGCCGCGCCGGCGAAGCCGAGCTTGCGCACCGAGCCGACCTCGCTGTCGGCGAAGGCCGGATGGTGCACCAGGTCGTGGTAGAGCGTCGGCACCAGGTAGAGGTTGGTCAGCCGCTCCCCGGCGATGACCTCCAGGGCGCGCCCGGCATCGAAGCGGGGCAGGCAGCAGAACAGGCCGTTGACGAGCGACATGGCCAGCAGGGAGCGCACCCCCATGGTGTGATAGAGCGGCATGACGCCGAGGGTCCGCTCGCCGGGGCCGTAGCGGTTCTGCGCGACGTGGGCCAGCGCGGCCGCCCGCTCCACGCGGTGGCGCCGCGGCACGCCCTTCGGCCGGCCCGTGGTGCCGGAGGTGTAGAGCATGAGCGAGAGGTCCTCGGCCGCGGCCCGGGGCTCGGGCGGAGGCGCCGAGCCCTCGCCGAGCAGGCTCTCGAAGGCGAGCGTGCCCGCGGGCACCGCCCCGGGCTCGCAGCCGACGGCGACGCGCGGCACCCTGCCGGCGGCGGCGGAGCGGGCGACCGCCTCGAGCGCGGCACCGTCGAAGACCAGGGCTCTGGCGCCGCTGTCCTGCAGGAAGAAGTCCAGCTCCTCGGGCTTGACCCGCCAGTTGACCGGCGTCACGACGAGGCCGAGGAACTGGCAGGCCCAGTGCAGGGTCGCCGCCTCCCAGCGGTTCTGCAGCGCGGTCAGCAAAAAGTCGCCGCGCTCCAGGCCGAGCCCCTGCAGCGCCTCGGCGGTCGCGCCGATGCGGCCGAGCCACTGGGCGTAGCTGAGCCGCAGCGGGCCATCGAGTATCGCCGTCGCCTCGCCGTCGCGCTCCACCGAGGCGAGGAAGCTGGTGCCGAGGTCGAGCATCGTCCCTGTCCCCCCGACGCGCCGAGCGGGCGCCTCAGCGTCCGGTATAGCTCGGCTTGCGCTTCTCGCGGAATGCCCTGACGCCTTCCTTGTGGTCCTCGGTCAGGATCAGCGTGCTCTGGGCCATCCGTTCGAGCACGCGGCCGGAGGCGAGGTCCAGGCTCTGGCAGGCGTTCAGCACCTGCTTGGCGACGCCCATCGCCTGGGGCGCCTTGGCGACCAGCTTGGCGGCAAGGGCGCGCGCGGCCTCCTGCAGCTGCTGGGGCGGCACGACGCGGGTGATCAGGCCGACCTGCCTGGCCTGCTCGCAGTCCAGAAACTCGCCGGCCATGACCAGCTCCTTGGCCCAGCTGACGCCGACCAGCTGGATCAGCCGCGAGCAGCCGCCGGAGCCCGGAATCAGGTTGATGTTGGCCTCGGTGAAGCCGAAGCGGGTGCCTTCGGCGGCGATGCGGAAATCGCAGGCCATGGCCAGCTCCAGGCCGCCGCAGGCGCAGATGCCGTGGACGGCCGCGATCACCGGCTTCTCGACCCGCTCGATCATGTCGAAGAAGTCGTGGATCCAGCGGTACTCGACGCGGAAGTCGGGCGAGCGCCAGTCCTCCTCGAAGAAGCTCAGGTCGGCGCCAGCGCCGAAGGCGCGCTCGCCGGCGCCGAAGAAGATCACCGCCCGAATCTCCGGGTCCCGCTCGATGCGCCATTCCAGCGCCATGAAGTCCCGGCGCATGGTCTCGTCGAAGGTGTTCAGCCGTTCCGGCCGGTTGAGCGTGACTTCCAGCACACCGTCGCGCTGCTCGACCAGGAGCGACTGGAAGCGGTAGTGCTCTGCGAGCACCTCGAGGGGTGAGGACATGTCCGCGAAGACTCCTTCTCTATCGGTGGCCGGCTCTATTGGCGGTCGGTGGCTTCAGGGCTGGGTCTCGAGGATGCGGCGGGTGCTGTCCTTGAGCACGACGCCCTGCTGCTCGAAGGCCGAGATCGGTGGGAAGCGCAGGCCCGAGCCGGCCATGAAGCCCTTCATCTCCTCGAGATAGCGGTTGATCACCTGCTCGGTCGAATGGCGCTTCAGGCCGTGGGCCAGGCAGAATTCGTTGTCGGCGCCGTCGGGGCGGCCGAAGGCGCGCTTGAGGGTGACCGGCAGCAGGCCGTCGAAGACCTTCTGGAACTCGGCGAGCTGGGCCGGGTCCTTGGCGAAGGCCCGCAGGTTCTCGACGCCGTTCTCGTAGTGCTCCTCCTCGTCGTCGAGCACGACGCCCATCGAGCTCGCCCAGGGGGCGTAGCTGGACTTGCGGTACTCCATGATCTGGTGGCTGCCGGCGCGGTCGACGGTGAAGTTGAAGACCGCGATGTGCAGCCAGTTGTCGAGGTCGATGCTCCAGAACTGGGCGGCGGCCGGGCGGCCGGCGATGATCGCGTCGGGGTCCTCGCCCAGGTCCTTCATCAGGCCGCAGAGGATCTGGCTGTGCTGCGCCTCCTCCAGCGCGAATTCCGCGGCCATGAACTTCTCCGGCCAGGTCGGGGCGGCGCCGATCGAGCGGCCGAAGACCTCGGCCGTCGCGGTCTCGGCGTAGAGCTGGCGGGTCATCAGGCGGACCAGCATGTCGCGGTAGCCGTCCTTGGCCTCGGACGGGCTGGCGACGGTCGTGGCGGAACCGGTTTCGACGTTCATGGCAACCTCTCCTTGCTCGGCGACCTCTTCGGTCGGATGGCTCGCGGGCTAGAAGGTGATGACGACCTTGCCCACGACCTCGCGCTTCTCCACGGCGGCCAGGGCTTCGCGCGCCTGCCCGAGGGAGAAGCGGCGCATGATGTTCGGCTTCAGCTTGCCCTCGCGCCACAGGCGCACGACCTCCTCCTGCGCCCGGACGACGACCTCGGGGCGGCTGTCGAGGTAGCCGTTGATGGTCGAGCCCAGCACCGCGATGTTCTTGAGCAGCAGGTAGTTCGTGCGCACGGTCGGGATGTTGCCGCCGGCGAAGCCGATGACGACCGCGCGGCCCCCGAAGGCGAGGGCGCGCAGGCTGGCCTCGAAGACCTCGCCGCCGATCATGTCGAGCACCAGGTCGAGGCCGCGGCCGCCGAGCTTCCCGGCGACCTGGCTGCGCAAGGCGTCCTTGAGGTCCGGCACGCTCAGGTCGACGACATGGCGGGCGCCGGCGGCTTCGACCGTCGCGGCCTTGGCCGGCGTCGTCAGTCCGGCCAGGACCTCGGCGCCGAGCGCCGCGGCCAGCTCGACCGCCGCCATGCCGACGCCGCCGGAGGCGCCGTTGACCAGCACCGCCTCGCCGGCCTGCAGGCGCCCGCGCTCGACCAGGCCCAGCCAGGCGGTCTGGTAGACGAGGCCCATGGCCGCCGCCGTCTCGAAGTCCATGTCGTCGGGAATCGCGAAGACGGCCCTCTCGGGCGCCACGACCTGCTCGGCGAAGCCGCCGCTGTCGACCTGGACGAGCACGCGCTCGCCGGGCTTCACCCGGGTCACGCCGGCGCCGACGGCGGCGACAGTGCCGGCCGCCTCCTTGCCCAGGACGAAGGGCGGGGTGGGGCGGATCTGGTACTTGCCGTCCAGCATCAGGATGTCGGGGAAGTTGACGCTGCTGGCGCCGACCTGGACCAGGACCTCGCCGTCTCCGGGCGTGGGCGCCTCGACCTCGCCGATGCCGATCGAGTCGCGATTGTTCAGCTCTCCGACGACCACCGCGCGCATGGCTCTCCCCTCCGACTGTGCTGACTCAAGTCAGTTCGATTGTGCAAGTGACTACAGCAAGCTGACGTCGGCGGCAAGGCTTGATTCTAAAGTTCGATTATGCAAGCTACTATCCCGATAGAAGAAGCAAAAGGCGACGGACCTGCCGCCGGGGCGCGGCCGGGCGCAACTCGCCGAACGGACAGGGAGCGAATGGCGCAGGCGGTCGGCGAGAGCATGCTGCGAGTCGAGGACCCGGCGCTCCTGACCGGCACCGCGCGCTTTGCCGACGACCTGCCGGTCGCCGCCGGCACCCTCTACGCCGTGGTCGTGCGCAGTTCCGAGGCCCATGCCGAGATCCTGACCCTCGACACCGCCGAGGCGCTGGCGATGCCGGGCGTCGAGGCGGTCATCACCGGCGAAGAGGTCGCCCGCATCTCGGACCCGCTGCTGGCCGCGGTGAAGCGGCCGGAGGGCTACTGCCTGGCGATCGGCCGCCTGCGCTACGTCGGCGAGCCGCTGGCCATCGTGGTCGCGCGCAGCCGCTACGAGGCCGAGGACGCCGCCGAGCTGGTCCGGCTCGAGACGCGGCCGCTGCCGCCGCTGCTCGATCCGGTCGCCGCCGCCGAGGAGGGGGCCGCCGCCATCCACCCCGAGGTCGGCAGCAACGTCGTCCACGACCGCCGCTTCCGCTACGGCGATCCCGAGGCGGTGCTGGGCGCGGCCGACCGCGTGATCGAGATGACGGTCGACTACCCGCGCGTCCTGCCCTGTCCCATCGAGGGCTACGTCGTGGTCGCCGACTACCGCGCCGGCGACGGCATCTACGACGTGCTGGCGAACTTCCAGGGCCCCTACGGCCTGCACACGGTGATGGCCAGGGCCTTGCGCGTGCCGGGCAACCGGCTGCGCCTGCGCACGCCGCCCTGCTCGGGCGGCAGCTTCGGCGCCAAGCTCGCGATCTTCACCAACATCGTCATGATGTGCCTGGCCTCGCGCGTCACCGGCAAGCCGGTGAAGTGGGTCGAGGACCGGCTCGAGCACCTTGTCGCCTCCGGCTCGGGACCGAACCGTGTCACCCGCCTGCGCGCGGCGGTGACCGGGGAGGGCGTCGTCGAGGCGCTGGAGCTCGACCAGCTGGAGGATTACGGCGCCTGGATGCGCGCGCCGATGCCGGGCCCGCTCTACCGCATGCACGGCGCCTCCAGCGGCGCCTACCGGCTCCGCCACCTGGCGATCCGCAACCGCGTCGTGCTGACCAACAAGGTGCCGGCGAGCCTGGTGCGCGGCTTCGGCGGGCCGCAGCTCTACTTCGCGCTGGAACGGCTGATGCAGCGCATCGCCGTCGAGCTGGCGCTGGATCCGCTCGAGGTGGTCCGGCGCAACCTGATCCCCGCCGGCTCCTTCCCCTACCGCGCGCCTGCCGGGGCGCTCTACGATTCCGGCGACTACCAGGCCGCGGTCGAGCGCGCCGTCGAGGAGGGCGGGCTGGCGGAGCTGCGCCGCCGCCGCGTGGAGGCGCGCGCCGCCGGCCGGCTCTACGGCATCGGCTTCGCCGCCGTGGTCGAGCCGGGCATGTCGAACATGGGCTACCTCAGCACGCTGCTGAGCCCCGAGCAGCGCGCCCGCTCGGGGCCCAAGGATGGCGCCATCGCCTCGGCCACTGTCGAGATCGACGCCACCGGCTCGGTCTCCGTGACCGCCGACTCGGTGCCCCAGGGCCAGGGCCACCGCACCGTGCTGGCGCAGATCGTCGGGGAGGTCCTGGGCCTGCCGCCCGAGGATATCGCCGTCGCGGCCGAGCACGACACCGGCCGCGAGGCCTGGTCGGTCGCCGCCGGCAACTACTCGTCGCGCTTCGCCGGCGCCACGGCCAGCGCCGCGCACCTCGCCGCGACCCGGCTGCGCGACCGCATGGCGCGCCTGGCCAGCCAGAAGCTCAACGCCGAGCCGGAGCAGCTGGTCTTCGAGGGCGGCCGGATCTTCGCGCGCGGCAATCCCGACAACGCCGCCGCCTTCTACCGCGTCGCCGGCTCGCTGCACTGGTCGCCGGGCTCGCTGCCGGAGGGCATGCCGCCGAGCCTGCGCGAGACCGCCCACTGGTCGCCGCCCGAGCTGGCGCCGCCGACCGAGGCCGACGAGATCAACACCTCGCTCACCTACGGCTTCGTCTTCGACTTCTGCGGCGTCGAGATCGACCGCTCGACCGGCCGCCTGACGATCGACCGCTACGTCACCATGCACGACGCCGGGCGGCTGCTGCATCCGGCGATCGCCGAGGGGCAGATCGTCGGCTCCTACGTCCAGGCACTGGGCGCCAGCCTCTACGAGGATTACGCCTACGGCAGCGACGGCAGCCTGCTCGCCGGCACCTTCGCCGACTACCTGCTGCCGACCGCGCCCGAGGTGCGCGATCCCCTGGTCCTGCACCTGGAGACGCCCTCGCCCTTCACGCGGCTCGGCGCCAAGGGCCTGGGCGAGGGCAACAACATGAGTACGCCGGTCTGCATCGCCAACGCGGTCGCCGACGCGCTCGACCTCGCCGAGGTCCGCCTGCCGATCACCGAGGACCGCATCAACGCCTGGCTCTCCGGCGCCGAGCCGCCGCGCCCCGAGCGGCCGGGCGCCGCCGCCCGCGCCACGCCGGAACGCCGGGCCCGGCCGGCCGCCCTGTCCGGGCGAAACAGCTACCTCATCGCCGCCGACCGGGCAGCGGTCTGGAAGCGGCTCCTGGATCCCGACGCCCTGGCCGCCGTGATTCCCGGCTGCCGGCGCTTCGAGCAGCAGGGCGAGCGGCGCTACCTGGCCGAGGCGGTGGTGCGGGTCGGGCCGATCCGCGGCGCCTTCACGGCGCGGCTCGAGCTGTGCGACCTCGAAGAGCCGGAGTCCCTGCGCATCCTCGGCGAGGCGCAGGGCGCCCTGGGCGCGGCGCGGGGCGAGGGCCGGCTCCTGCTGGTCGAGGAGGGCGCCGGCACGCGCATCGACTACCAGTACGACATCGACCTCTCCGGCAAGATCTCCTCGGTTGGCTCGCGCCTTCTGGAAGGCGCGTCCGGCCTGCTGATCCGGCAGTTCCTCGCCGGCTTCGCGCGCCAGCTGGAGACGGCGGAGGGACCGGGCGCGGCGCCGGCCGGCCGCTCGCCCTGGAGACGGCTGCTGGCGCGCCTGGGGCTCGGCCGATGAAGCCGCCGGCCTTCGACTACTGTCGTCCGGACGACCTGGAGGAGGTGCTGGAGCTGCTCGCGCGCCACGGCGAGGAGGCCAGCCTGCTGGCCGGCGGCCAGTCCCTGGTGGCGATGCTGAACCTGCGGCTGACGCGGCCCCGGGTGCTGATCGACATCTCGCGCCTGGAGCCGCTGCGCCGCCTGGAGCGCCGCGGCGGCGCGCTGGAGGTCGGCGCCGGCGTCACCCAGGCGGCCCTGGCCGAATCCCTTCGGGACAGCGAGGATTCGCCCCTGCTGAAGCTGGCGCTGCCCTGGGTCGGCCACTATCAGACCCGCAGCCGCGGCACGATCTGCGGCTCGCTCGCCCACGCCGATCCCAGCGCCGAGCTGCCGCTGTGCCTGGCCGCCCTGGGCGGCAGCCTGCGCCTCGGGAGCGCGCGCGGCGAGCGCGAGCTGAGCGCCGAGGACTTCCAGCTCGGGCCGCTGACCACGGCGCGCGCGCCGGACGAGATGATCCTGGCGGCGCGCTTTCCGCTGCCGCGGCCGGGGCAGGGCGTCGCCTTCCGCGAGATCGCGCGGCGCCACGGCGACTTCGCCATCGTCGCCCTGGCGGCCATCGCCGAGGGCGAGGAGATCCGCCTGGCGGTCGCCGGGGTCGCCGACCGGCCGGCGGTCCGCGGCTGGCACCACGAGGAGGCGACGCTCGAGGAGGCGCTCAACGCCTTCGCCTGGGACCTGGAGGGCTACGACGACATGCACGCCAGCGCGCGCTACCGCCGCGACCTCGTGCGGCGGCTCGGACGCAGCGTCATCGAGGAGGCACGGGCATGCCGATCCTGAAGGCTGGCAGCAAAAGCGAGATCGGCTTCCACCTCAACGGCCGGGCCGTGATCGGCAGCGCCGAGCCGCGCATGCTGCTGAGCGACTTCCTGCGCCACGAGATCGGCGCCTACGGCACCCATGTCGGCTGCGAGCATGGCGTCTGCGGCGCCTGCACCGTGCAGATCGACGGGCAGCCGCAGCGCGCCTGCCTGACCCTGGCGGTGCAGGTCGAGGGCCGCAGCGTCGAGACGGTCGAGGGGCTGGCCGGGCCGGAGGGCCGGCTCTCCGTCCTGCAGGAGGCCTTCCGCGCCAACTTCGCCGTGCAGTGCGGCTACTGCACCGCCGGCATCCTGATGTCGGTGGAGGCCTTCCTGCGCGACTGCCCGGAGCCAACGGAAGAGCAGATCCGCGACCTGCTGTCCGGGCACCTCTGTCGCTGCACCGGCTACACCAATATCGTGTGCGCCGTGAAGGCGGCCGCGGCCGCCGCGGCAGCGGAGAAAACCTGATGGACGCCCCGATCAAGCTCGACTACCCGATCGCCGACTACCCTGCGGTCGACGACGCGACCGAGGTCGCGCCCGGCGTCTACTGGCTGTCGACGGTGCTGCCCTTCCGCCTGCGCCAGATCAACATCTGGCTGCTGAAGGACGGCGAGGGCTGGACCATCGTCGACTGCGGCTACGCCCGCGAGGACGTGCGCGCGCACTGGCGGGCGGTCTGGCAGCGCTACCTGGGCGGCCGCCCAGTCACGCGGCTGGTCGTCACGCACTTCCACCCCGACCACCTGGGCAACAGCCGCTGGATTTGCGACACCTGGGGCCTGCAGCCCTGCATGACCGAGAGCGAGTGGCTGCACGGCCAGCTCGCCGTGCTCGATCTCCATACCGACAGCGTCGGCCAGCGGCTGCGCTTCTACGCCGCCCACGGCCTGGACGAGGCCCGCCTGGCGCGCTTCCGCGACGAGGTCGTGCCCTATTCCGACGGCGTCGAGGTGCCGGAGTCCTACAGCCGCATCGCCGAGGGCGACCGGCTGGAGATCGACGGCTTCGAGTGGCGGGTCATCGTCGGTCACGGCCACGCGCCCGAGCACGCCAGCCTCTATTGCGAGGAGCGCGCGCTCCTGATCGCCGGCGACCAGGTGCTGCCGCAGATCTCGCCGAACATCAGCGTCTGGCCGCCTGAGCCGGACGCCGACCCGCTGCAGGGTTACTTCGAGACGATCGGCCGGCTGCGCGCTGCGGTACGGCCCGACACCCTGGTGCTGCCCTCGCACCGCAAACCCTTCTACGGCATCCATCCCCGGCTCGACGAGCTGGAGCGCCACCACCGCGAGCGGCTGGAGGCGACGCTGGCGGCGGTCGGCGAGGGCGAGACCTCGGCCGGGGCGGTGGCGAACACGCTGTTCCCGCAGGATCTCGACGGCCACCAGATCGGCTTCGCCATGAACGAGACCCTGGCGCACCTGAACTATCTGATGCATGCAGGGCGCCTGGCGCGGCGCCGCGACGCCGAGGGCCGCTTCTGGTTCCGGCGATGCTGAAGGGGCAGGCCAGGGGCGTCGGCGGGCTGCCGGCCGGGGCGCTGCTGACGCTGCTGTGCGGCGGCGCGATCCTGACCCTGGCGGTCGGCATCCGCCAGGGCTTCGGCGTCTTCCTGGTGCCGATCTCCGCGACCTTCGGCTGGGAGCGGGAGGTCTTCGGCTTGGCGGTCGCGATCCAGAACCTGGTGTGGGGCGTCTTCCAGCCCTTCTTCAGCATCGCCGCCGACCGCTACGGCGCGCGCCGGGTCGTCTTCGCCGCGACCCTGCTCTACGGCGTCGGCCTGTGGCTGCTGTCGGTCGCCGGCAGCGAGGCCGTCTTCTACCTCAGCGCCGGGGTGCTGCTCGGCCTGGCGCTGTCGGGCACCGGCTTCGTCATCATCATGGGTGCCGTCGGCCGCGCCTTCCCGGACCGCAACCGCGGCCTCGCGCTCGGCGTCACCGGCGCCATGGGCTCGCTCGGGCAGTTCGCCATGCTGCCGATCGGGCAGGTCCTGATCGCCGATCTCGGCTGGCGCGGCGCGGCGAGCGCGCTCGCGGTGCTCGCCATGGGCTGCGCGCTGCTCGCCCTCGGCATGGGCAAGGCTCCGGTGCGCGGCGACGTCGCCTCGAGCTACGCCGCCATCGGCACCGCGATCCGCGCGGCCGGGCGGCACCGGGGCTTCTTGCTGCTCAACCTCGGCTTCTTCGTCTGCGGCTTCCAGATCACCTTCATCATCGGGCACCTGCCGGCCTACCTGCAGGACGAAGGCCTCAGCCCCTCGGCCGCGGCGGTCGCGGTTGGGCTGATCGGCCTGTTCAACATCGCCGGCTCGCTGCTGTGGGGCGGGCTCGGCGACTGCTGGCCCAAGAAGTACCTGCTGTCGCTCATCTACCTCGGCCGCGCGGTGCTGATCGTGGCCCTGGTCGCGCTGCCGCCCTCGGTCGAGCTGGCCTACCTCTTCACCGCCGGCATGGGCGTGCTCTGGCTCGGCACGATCCCGCTGACCGGCGGGCTGGTCGCCGACATCTTCGGCGCGCGCTACCTGACCTCCCTGTTCGGCCTGGTCTTCTTCGGCCATCAGGTCGGCGCCTTCCTCGGCGTCTGGCTCGGCGGCCTCGCCTACGACCACTACGGCAGCTACGACGCGATCTGGTGGATCGGCGCGGCTCTGAGCCTGGTCGCGGCAGCACTCCACGTGCCGATCGACGACCGGCCGCTGCAGCGCCAGGCGGCGGCGACCGCATGAGGACCCCATGAAGCAGGACGACACGACAGGCGGACCGGGAGGCTCCGAGAGGGCAGGGGGCGCCTCGCCGCCGGCGCCCCGCGAGACCCTGGAGCTCATCATGGACGACGGCGCGGCGATCCGGGTGCGCTGCCACGGCAGCCCGCGGAGCCCGCGGCTCTACGTCAGTCACGGCAACGGCTTCGCGGTCGACGGCTACCTGCCGTTCTGGGGGCCGCTCGCCGAGCGCTACGAGGTCGTCGCCTTCGACATGCGCAATCACGGCCGCAACCCGCCGGCCGGGGCCGACGGCCACCACTATCCGCAGATGGCCCGCGACCTGGCGCAGGTCGTCGCCGGCGTCGAGGCGGCGCTGGGCGCCCGCCCGAGGGTCGGCGTCTTCCATTCGATGTCGGCGCGCGCCGCCATGAAGCAGGCGGTGCAGGGGAGCGCCCCCTGGGACGCGCTGCTGCTCTACGACCCGCCGAACGTGCCGCCCCGCGAGCATCCGCTCTACGAGCCGATGCGCGCCTTCGAGCTCAGGCTCGTCGAGTTCGCCCTGAACCGGCCGGAGCGCTTCGCCGCGCCGGAGGAGCTTGCCCGCAGCTACGCCGAGAGCCGCGCCCACCGCTCCTGGGTCGGCGACTCCCACACGCTGATGGCGCAGGCGCTGCTGCGCAGGGACGCCGCGCGCGGCGACTGGGTCCTGTCCTGCCCGCGCGAGTACGAGGCGGCCATCTACCTGGCGGCCCTGACCCTCGACCTCTGGCCCGCGGCGTCGGCCCTCGGCTGCCCGACCCTGCTGGTCGGCGCCGACCCGGAGCGCCAGGGCGGGCCGCCCACGGGCCGGACCAACCAGGCGCTCGCCGCCGAGCAGGGCTACCGCTACGAGGCGGTGCGCGAGACCGGTCACCTGCTGCAGATCGAGCGGCCCGAGGAATGCCGCCGGCTGCTGCAAGAATTTCTCGGGGGCCTCGGGATTGCCTAGCGGCCTTGTCTACGACGGGAAGGAGACAGCGGACATGATGGTCACGGTCGGCGACACCGACTTCCACTGCCGGGTCGAGGGTCCGGAGGGCGCGCCCTGGATCACGCTCTCCCACGCCCTGGCCAACAACCTGACGCTCTGGGACGAGGTCGCGGCGCGCCTGAAGGACCGCTACCGGGTGCTGCGCTACGACCAGCGCGGCCACGGCCTGACGCGGGCGGTGCCGGGGCCCTACAGCTTCGACCAGCTGGTCGGCGACGTCGTCGGCCTGTGGGATGCCCTCGGGGTCGAGCGCAGCCACTGGGTCGGACTCTCGATCGGCGGCATGATCGGCTACGGCCTCGCGATCGCGCACCCGGGGCGCCTGCTGTCCCTGGTCGCCTGCGACTCGCGCCCCGACGCGCCGCCGGACTACGCCGACTACTTCCAGTACCGGATCGACAGCGCCCGCGAGAAGGGCATGGCCGGCCTGGCGCAGCCGACGGTCGAGCGCTGGTTCACGCCGGAGAGCGTCGCCGCCGAGCTGCCGGTGCTCGAGCGGGTGCGCGAGATGATCCGCACCACCGACCCCGTCGGCCACGAAGGCTGCTGCCGGGCGCTCAAGACCCTGGCCTTCGGGCCGCGACTGCACCGCATCAGGACGCCGACGCTGATCCTCGGCGGCGAGCGCGACAAGGGCGCGCCGCCCGAGGCGCTGGCCGCGGCGGCGGCGAAGATACCCGGCGCCGAGCACGCCGTCATCCCCGGCGCCGGGCACCTCACGGTCCTGGAAAACCCCGAGGCGACGCTGGCGGTGATCGAGCGCTTCCTCGCGGCCCGGGCTCAAGAGGCCGAGACAACGCAAGAAGGAGAGACAGGATGAGCGAGCAGACCTACCAGGAGCGCGTCACGATCGACGGCAAGAACGTCGTGATCTCCCATGACCGCCCGCCGGTGCAGAACGCTGGCATTCTGGAGCGCGCCGAGATCTTCCGGCTGATCAACATCTTCTCGGAGCAGTTCACCCCCAGCAACCTGGACAAGGCCGACGGCACGCCGCTGCGCCTCTACAGCTCGGACCACGTCAAGATCGACGTCTCCAAGCGGCGCAAGCACGACATGTCCTTCTGGCACCGCAACGTCGATGCCCACGAGATCATCTTCTGCGTCCAGGGTGCGCTGCGCTGGGAGACCGAGATGGGAGTCAAGACCATGCACGCCGGGGACATGCTGATGATCCCGCGCGGCATCGCCCATCGCTCGCTGCTTTGCGAGGACTCGACCGACGACAACGTCCTGCTCGAGCTCAAGATCTCCGACGAGCTGACCTACGTCGGCGAGCCGAAGTAGCGCAGGAGGCGGAGCCCCGCCGGCGGCTCCGCCTACCGCCCTCGCTTCGCCTCAGTCGACCGTTGCCCCGAACGGCAGGTCCCGCAGGCGCTTGCCGGTCGCCGCGAAGATCGCATTGCCGAGCGCCGGCGCGAAGGGTGGCACGCCCGGCTCGCCGACCCCGCTGGCGTGGACCGAGAAGGGCTGCGGGACGATGTGGACGCCGACCTTCTCCGGGTAGCTGCTCATGCCCGCCATCTCGTAGTCGAAGAAGTTGGACTGCTCGACGCGCCCCTCGGCGTAGGTGATGGCCGAGTGCAGGGCGAGGGTCATGCCCATGACGGCGGCACCCTGGATCTGCGACTCGACCCGCTCGGGGTTGGCGCAGAAGCCGCAGTCGATGGCGGTGTGCACCTCCGGCACCGAGATGGCGCCGTCCGCGCTCACCTTCACGCGCACCACCGTCGCGACGTAGGAGACGAAGCTGCGGTGGGCGGCGATGCCCAGCCCCTCGCCCTCGGGCAGGCTGCGGCCCCAGCCGGCCTTCTCGGCGGCCAGCTCGACGACGCCGCGCAGTCGCCCGGTGTCGATCGGGAACTCCTCGTAGGGCTCGCCGTAGTTCCAGAAGTCCTCCGGCATGCCCGCCGCCTTGGGGTTGATGACCCGGGCGGGGCCGATCAGCTCCAGCAGCATGTCCTTCGGATCGCGGCCGAGCTCGTGGGCCAGCTCGCCGACGAAGGACTGCACCGCGAAGGCGCGCGGCACATTGGAGACCGCCCGGAACCAGCCGATGCGCGTGTGAGCCATCGCCTGGCCGTTCTCGCAGGCGATGTTGGCGATGTCGAAGGGCATGTCGACGAGGCCCATGCCCTGCTCGATCGGGAACTGGTAGCCGGAGTCCGGCGCGAAGGTCGAGAGGATCGACGGCGCGACCGAGCGGTGGCGCCAGCCGGTCACCCGGTCCTCGGCGTCGAGCGCCGCCTCGATGCGCTCCACCGAGGCGGTATGGTAGAATCCGTGCCGGACGTCGTCCTCGCGGCTCCATTGCAGCTTGACCGGGGCGCCGACCGCCTTGGAGACGAGCGCTGCCTCGAGCACGTAGTCGCACTTCGACTTCCGGCCGAAGCCGCCGCCGAGCAGCGTCACATGAACGGTCACCGCCTCGATCGGCAGGTGGAGCAGGGCCGCGAGGTCCTCGCGGGTCCCGTAGGGGCTCTGCACCGGCGCCCAGACCTCGGCCTTGTCGGCGGTGACGTGGGCGACCGCCACCGGCGGCTCCATCGGGGTGTGGATCATGTGCGGCTGGTAGTACTCGGCCGAGACGACCCTGGCGGCCGCGGCGAAGGTGGCATCGGGGTCGCCCTGCTTGCGCAGCGGCTTGCCCGGCCGCTTCGCCGTCTCCGACATCTCGGCCCGGAAGGCGGCGCTGTCGTAGCCGCCGTGCGGGCCGTCGTCCCATTCGATCTGAAGCGCCTCGCGGCCCTGCAGGGCGGTCCAGGTGTTGTCCGCGACGACGGCGATGCCGCCGAGCGGAGCGAACTTGGCCGGGGGCAGCGAGCCCTCGATCTCGACGACGCCTGAAACGCCCGGGACCTGCAGGGTCTGCGCGGCGTCGAAGCTCTTGACCGTGCCGCCGACCACCGGCGGGCGCGCGACGACCGCGTACTTCATGCCGGGCAGCTGCACGTCGGCGCCGTAGACGGCCTTGCCCGTGGTGATGTCGTGGAGGTCGACCATGCCGACCTCGCCCTTGCCGATGTAGCGGAAGTCGGCCTCCTCCTTGAAGGCCAGGCTGTCCAGGGCCGGAACCGGGTGGGCCATCGCGGCCTTGGCGAGGGCGCCGTAGCCGAGACGCCTGCTCGAGTCGCCGAGGTGGACGACCTCGTGGTTCTCGGCCTTGACCTGGCCGGGATCGACGCCCCACTCCTCGGCCGCCGCCGCTTCGAGCATCGTCCGCATGGCGGCGCCGCACTGGCGCATCGGCTGCAGGAAGTGGCGCAGGCTGCGCGAGCCGTCGGTGTCCTGGTTGCCGTACCGCGGCTCGTCGCCGGGCGCCTGCACGACCTTCACGCGGGACCAGTCGGCTTCCATCTCGTCGGCGACGACCATCGGCAGGCTGGTGCGCGAGCCGGTGCCCATCTCGGCGCGGTGGGCGACGATCGTCACCGTGCCGTCCTCGGCGATGGCGACGAAGACGTGGGGGTCGGCGACGGTGCCGTGGGGCATGGCGTCGCCGCCGGTCGGATAGGTCTGCATGGCTTCGGCCGGCAGCACCCTGAGGGCGACGGCGAAGGCGCCGGCGAGGCCGGTCAGCTGCAGGAAGCGGCGACGGTCGATCTTCTCCAGGCTGCCGGACAGGGCGGCGAGGGGGGCGGACGTCCCGTGGACTTCGGATGTGCCGGCGCGCGCGCGCGCGGACAGGTCCTGGTTCAGATATCCCAGCATGGCCCTAGGCTCCCTCGACCACTTGGCGGACCGCGGCGTGGATGCGCTGGTAGCAGCCGCAGCGACAGATGTTTCCGGACATGGCCTCGGTGATCTCGCCGTCGTCGGCGGCCGGGTTCATGGCGACCAGGGCGGCCGCCTGCATGATCTGGCCGGTCTGGCAGAAGCCGCACTGCGGGACGTTGAGCGTCCGCCAGGCCTGCTGCACCGGATGCTCGCCCGCCGGGTCGAGGCCCTCGATCGTCACCACGGCCTTGTCGCTGGCGTCGGCCAGGGTGATCAGGCAGGACTGCACGGCCTCGCCCTCGAGGTGAACGGTGCAGGCGCCGCACAGGCCGACGCCGCAGCCGTACTTGGCGCCGGTCAGGCCGAGGGTGTCGCGCAGGTACCACAGCAGCGGCATCGAGGGGTCGCCCTCGTGGCTCCGCGCCTCGCCGTTTACGGTAAGGTTGATCATCGTCGGTTCTCCCTGCTTGGCCGCGCCGTTGACCGGCACCGGCCGCGTGGCCTTCGAGGCCGCTTCGTCACCTCGCCCACTTCCGCGGGCGATCGGGGCGCCGGCGGGCAGGCTCTACTGCTTGGACAAAAGATCCGTCGGACACAGCAATCTCGGACGCATGGATCGTGGTCGGCGAGGGTCGCGGAGCCGGGCGGCGACGCGCCTCTGCCGTTCCCAGGCGCCACGAGGACGCCGGCGCGTAGTTTACCACACTTTTTGCGCTTATCACCCCCGTCCCGCGGGAGGCTCGAACCTTGCGGGAGCCAGGCGCGCGGGCCTCGCCGCCTTGCCCCGCCCTCCGGCGACACCCTAGGATCGGCGCCCCTGTGATCGGCAAGGCCACGAGACACGACGATGCACGTTCAGCCCCTGATCGAAGACCAGCCGATGCCGATGCTCGCGGCCCCCGAGGCCGGCGCCGAGCACACGGCCGAGGCGGCGGCGCGCTGGGCGGCGGCCCACGCCGCGGCGATCGAGGCGCTGGTGAGCCGGGTCGGCGCGCTGGTGATCCGCGGCTTCGCGATCGACAGCCCCGCCGCCTTCCGGGCGGTCTGCCAGGCGATCCGCCCGGACCTGCGCAACTACGCCGGGGGCGATTCGCCGCGCACCAGCCTTGCCGAGCAGGTCTACACCTCGACCGAGTATCCGGCCGGGCTGGAGGTGCTGCTGCACAACGAGCTGTCCTACGCCGGCTGGTCGCCCAGCCGTGTCTTCTTCGGCTGCCTCGAGCCGGCGCGCTCCGGCGGCGAGACCCACCTCGCCGACGGCCGCCGGATCTACGACGCCCTGCCGGCGGCGCTGCGCGAGCGCTTCGAGAGCCGCGGCATCGTCTATCTCCAGCACCTCTGGGACGCCGAGGGCGCGCCCGGCATCGGCAAGAGCTGGCAGGAGACCTTCGAGAGCCGTGACCGGCGCGCGGTGGAGCGCTACCTCGAAGGCGCCGGCATGGGCTACGAATGGACCGACTTCGGCCTGCGCACCCGCGCGCGCCACGCGGCAGTGCTGAGGCATGCCGTGACCGGCGAGCGCTGCTGGCACAACCAGGCCGACCAGTGGCACCGCGCCTTGGGCGGCGTGAAGGTCTCCTTCGGCGCCAGGGACGATCCGCGCTGCGACCCCGCGACCGCCGGCGAGGCGACCCTGGGCAACCATGTCGTCTTCGGCGACGGCGGCGAGATCGATCCGGCCGAGCTGGAGACGGTGCAGGCCGTGACGCGCAGCTGCGAGGTGCTGTTCCCCTGGCAGGCCGGCGACGTCATGGTCGTCGACAACGTCCTGGCCATGCACGGCCGCAAGCCCTTCGCCGGCCCGCGCCGGGTCGTGGTGGCGATGGCCTGAAGGGCAGCGTCGCCTGGCGTGCCAGGCCAGTCTCGCGGGTGACGTTGCCCGATTCCTGGGATGCTCGTCCTCCCCTCCTGAACGCTGCCGTCCAATTGCATCCGTCGAGGCAGGCGTGATAAAGGAGTTACGCAATCGATTGCGCAACTCTGCGAGGCGCTATGGCCGGCCGCTTCACCTCCGGGCCAGACACGAGAGTGACGGCGGCCGCCTGGACGGGCGCCGGAACCGACTACGCGGGCAGACGCCCTGCGTCCGCGGTGCCTTCGGGACGCTCGGGGCAATCGGCAACTCAACGGCTGGAAGGCTAGACGGACCCATGGCGGCAAAACGCAAAATCATCATCACCTGTGCGGTAACGGGCTCGATCCACACGCCCTCAATGTCCCCTCATCTGCCGGTGACGCCGGACGAGATCGCCGAGGCCGGCATCGCCGCGGCCGAGGCCGGGGCCGCCGTGCTGCACCTGCATGCACGCGACCCGAAGGACGGCCGCCCCTCTCAGGACCCCGAACTCTTCCGGCGCTTTCTGCCACGCATCAAGCAATCCTGCGACGCGGTGGTGAACATCACCACCGGCGGCAGCCCGAGCATGAGCGTCGAGGAGCGCCTGCAGCCGGCCCTGCAGTGCAAGCCGGAGATCGCCTCTCTCAACATGGGGTCGATGAACTTCGGACTGTTCCCCATGCTCGATCGCTTCAAGGACCTGAAGCACGACTGGGAGCGCCAGCATCTGGAGAACAGCCGCGACCTGGTGTTCAAGAACACCTACCAGGACATCGAGTACATCCTGCGTTCCTGCGCCGATAACGGCACGCGCTTCGAGTGCGAATGCTACGACACGGCGCACCTGTACAATCTCGCCTACTTCCTCGACGCCGGCCTGATCCAGCCGCCGATCTTCGTGCAGACGGTCTTCGGCATCCTCGGCGGCATCGGCGGCCATCCCGAGGACGTCATGCACATGAAGCGCACGGCCGACCGGCTGTTCGGAGAGGAGGGCTATGTCTGGTCCGTCCTCGGTGCCGGGCGCAACCAGATGACGGTTGCGGCAATGGCGGCGGCGCGCGGCGGCAACGTCCGCGTCGGCCTGGAGGACTCGCTGTGGGGCGGCCCGGGCCGCCTGGCGGAGTCCAACGCCGAACAGGTCGCCAAGGTGCGCACGCTGCTCGACAGCCTGTCGCTCGAGGTTGCGACGCCGGCCGAGGCGCGGGCGCTGCTGCAGCTCAAGGGCGGCGACCAGGTCGGGTTCTGAGGTCCGGCCGCTCGAGGCTGGGCAATGAGCAGGAGCGAGCCGGCATCGAGCCGCGCCGTGGCCGCAAGGGAGAGAAATATGTCCGAGACGACGCAGGCGGTGGTTGACGACGGCATCGACAAGATCGATCCGCACCATCACATCTGGGACCTTCAGCGCAACTACCACCCCTGGCTGATCGACCCCAATCCGCCGCGCCGCGTCTACGGCGATTCGACGCCGCTGCGCCACGACTACCTGATCGGCGACTACCTCGCCGATGCGGCAAACCAGAGGATCGTCAAGTCTGTCTACCTGCAATGCGGCTGGGACCCGAGCGACCCGGTCGCCGAGACCCGCTACGTGCAGGAGGTCTCCGACGCCCATCCCCAGGGCTTCCCGCACGCCGTCGTCGCGCACGCCGACCTCGACGCCGACGACGTCGAGACGCTGCTGAAGGGGCACTGCCAGTTCCCGCTCATGCGCGGCGTCCGCATGCTGCTGAATTGGCACGAGACGCCTCATTATCGCTGGTCGGCGCGGCCAGACTACATGAGCGATCCCAAGTGGCTGCGCGGCTACGAGCTGCTCGGCAAGTACGGCTTGTCCTTCGACTGCCAGCTCTATCCGCACCAGATGCCGGAAGCCGCCGCCGTCGCGGCCCGCTTCCCTGAGGTGCCGATGATCGTCAACCACACCGGCATGCCGGTCGACCGCGACGCCGCCGGCGTCCAGCGCTGGCGCGACGGCATGACGGCGCTGGCCAGCCACCGGCATGTGGCGGTCAAGATCTCCGGCCTCGGCATGGTCGACCACCATTGGACCGAGGAGTCGATCCGGCCCTTCGTGCGCGACACGATCGAGATTTTCGGCGCCGACCGGACGATGTTCGCCAGCAACTTCCCGGTCGACAAGCTCAAGGGCAGCTTCGACCGGCACTACGAGGCCTTCAAGTCGATCGTCGGCGACCTGCCGCTGGCCGATCGACGCAAGCTCTTTCACGACACCGCGCAGCGCGTGTACCGGCTCTAGGCCGGGCGGGAGCGTGAGCGGGCGGACCCCCCAACCGGGATCGGCGCCGGGGTCGGGACCCGCATCGGGGCCGCGCGGCGAGCTGGCGTTCTGGATCACGGTCTTCCTGCCGTTCTCGGCGGGCGCCTTCCTGTCGAACCTGTTCCGCTCGGTCAACGCGGTGATCGCGCCCGACCTCAGCGCCGCCCTCGGCCTCGGGCCGGCCGCCCTCGGCTTTGTCACCGCCGCCTACTTCGTCACCTTCGCCGGCTTCCAGATCCCGCTCGGCATCCTGCTCGATCGCTTCGGTCCGCGCGCGGCGCAGGCCGCGCTGCTGCCGTTGGCGGCGCTCGGCGCGGCCGTCTTCGCGCTGGGCGACGACATCGTCACCCTGGCGATCGGTCGCGGCCTGATCGGCCTGGGCGTCTGCGGCGCCGTGCTCGCCTCGCTGAAGGCGATCACGCTCTGGTATCCGCCGTCGCGCCTGGCCTTCGCCAACGGCGTCTTCATGGCGGCGGGCAGCGCCGGCGCGCTGGCCGCGACGACGCCGGTCGAATGGGCGCTGACGATGACCGACTGGCGCGGCGTCTACGGCGCCCTGGCGCTCGCGGTGCTCGGCTCTGCGCTCTGGGTGTGGATCGCCGTGCCGCGCGGTGGCCGCAGCGCGCCGGGGGCGGGGGCCCCGACCATGGGCGCCGCGCTCGGCGCGGTCTACGGCAGCCGCTTCTTCTGGCGCATCGCCCCGGTCTGCGCGATCAGCTGTGCCGCCAACCTCGCGCTTCAGGGGCTGTGGGCGGGACCCTGGCTGAGCGATGTCGCCGCTCTGGATCGCCCGGCCGTCGCAGTCCATCTGCTGGCGCTGGGGGCCGCCCTGACCCTCGGCTTCGCCGTCATGGGGCTGCTCGCCGACCTGCTCGGCCGGATCGGCGTGCCGACCCTGGCGGTCATCGCCGGCGGCCTGCTGGTCAACCAGGCCGCCCAGCTCGGGCTGGCCCTCGAGGCGGTGGAGCTGGCCCTGCCGCTATGGATCCTGGTCGGCCTGTTCGGCCAGTTCGGCTCGCTCGGCTTCGCGGTGCTGGCCCGGCACTTCCCACCCTGGCTTGCCGGCCGCGGCCTGACCGGGCTCAGCTTCATGATCTTCTTCGGCGCCTTCCTGCTGCAGTACGGCGTCGGCGCGCTGATCGAGGGCTGGGCGCCGACTCCGGCGGCGGGCGCGGGCTATCCCCGGGCAGCCTACCAGGCCGCCCTGTTCGGGCTGCTGGCGCTGCAGGTCCTGGCCCTGATCTGGGCGGTCCTGCCGCGGCGCCGCGACCAGCGCCGAGGACCGGGCGGCACCGCGGGCAGGTGTTAGAACGCAATCGATTGCGTTAGGCATTGACGGCCTATTGCAGGGCCCCTTAGCATGGAGAACAGTGAAGCCTGCGGGGTCTTCGGGAATGCAGGCGCAATCGTTTGCGTTCCCGGATCCGCGAATCAAGGCCGCGTCAGACGGCCGCAACGGGAGAGCGATCCATGCGAGACACCCTGTTCGGACTTGCCGGAGGGCTGCTGCTGTGCGGCGCCCTGACGGCCGGCGCCCAGGCGGAGGACACGATCCGCTGGCGGATGACCACCATCGTTCCCGAGACCTCGAACTTCTATCAGCTGTTCGCCCTGCCGCTGGTCAAGCGGGTCGAGGAGCTGACGGACGGCCGGGTCGTGATCGAGCCTTATCCGGCCGGTATCATCGCGCCGTCCTTCGAGGCTCACGACGCGGTGCTCGACGGCACCGCCGACGCGGTCCAGGCGCCGCCGATCCACCTCGTCAACCGCGACCCCGCGAACGCGCTGGTCGGCACGATCCCCGGCGGCATGGGGCCGGACGCGCTGATGCACTGGATGTACCAGGGCGGCGGCAAGGAGCTGCTCGCCGAGTTCCGGCGGGAGACCCTGGGCCTGCACTCGATCCCGGCCGGCCTCGGCGGCAGCGAGCTCCTCGCGCATGCCCACAAGCCGATCCGCACGGCCGAAGACCTGAAGGGCGTCAAGTTCCGCACCGCCGGGGCCTTCGCCGAGATTCTGAGCGAGCACTTCGACGCAGCGACGACGGTCGTGCCGGGCTCCGAGGTCTACGCCATGATGGAGCGCAAGGCGATCGATGCCACGGAGTGGTCCGGACCGTCCGAGAACCGGGTCGCGGGGCTGCAGGAAACCGCCAAGTACATCATGTACCCGGGCTCGCAGACCAACGCCTTCTTCATGGAGTTCGCGGTCAAGCAGGAGACCTGGGATGCGCTGCCCGAGGACCTGCAGACCAAGATCGAGGCGGCCGCGCAGCTCGCCACCATGGACACGCTGCTGGCCTTCGACGCCCGCGACATGGAGGCCTGGGCCGAGCTCAAGAAGGGCCGCAACGAGATCGTCCGGATCGACGACTCCCTGATCCAGGACATCCGCGAGGCGGGACGCACCTGGGCCTATGCCAAGGCCGAGGAGCAGGAGGCCGCGGGCAACCCCTGGATGGGCCGGATCGCCGACTCCTACTACGCCTTCTATGACAACTGGCTCGAGAACGCCGAATTCCGGGCCATCGACGTCAAGAGCGCGGACTGATCCCGGGGCCGTGCCGGGGCTGACCTGCCGCACGGCGCGGCGGGTACGGATCCCGGCCGGCACCCGCGGCCTTCACGATCCCCGGGAAACCTGCCCCATGATCGCCAGGGTCATCGGCTTCTGCGACGGCATCTCGAAGGCGCTGCTGCGCGTCGCGGTGCTGCTGCTCGTCGCGCTGATCGGGGTGACCACCTACGAGGTGGTCTCCCGCTACGCCTTCTCGGCGCCTACCGTCTGGGGCTTCGACGTCATCTACCTGCTGAACGGCGCGCTGCTCGCCCTCGGCGTCTCCCACGCGCTCCTGGCGAACGAGCACGTGCGCATCGACGTGCTCTCGAGCCGCCTGCCCAAGGGCCTGCAGCGCGGCGTCGGCGCGGCCTTCTATATCCTGCTTTTCCTGCCAGCCGTCGGCCTGCTGACGCAGGTCGCGATCGAGGCGACCTGGCACGCCTATGCGACCGCCGACCGCGTCCTCAGCAGCGCCTGGCGACCCTACAAGTGGCCCTTTTTCCTGCCCCTGGCCATCGGCCTGGCGGCGCTTTGGCTGCAGAGCCTGGCGGAGACGCTGCGGCTCCTGCTCGGCATCGAATCGGGCGCCTGCCGCCGACCCGACACGCCAAGCCCGACAACCCTTCACTGGAGATGACATCATGTTGACGAACCGCGTAAAGGCGCCGCTGGCCGCCCTTGTCCTGCTCGGCTTCGGCGCCTCGGGCGCCGCCGCCCAGGAAACCATCAAGTGGAAGATGAACACCTGGGTCCCGGAGACCTCGGCGCTCTACCAGCTCTTCGCGCTGCCGCTGGTGAAGCGGGTCAGCGAGCTGACCGACGGCCGGCTCGAGATCACGCCCTACCCGGAAGGCGTCATCGCCCCCTCGCTCAAGGCCCACGAGGCCGTGATGGACGGCACCGCGGACGCCGTGCAGGCGCCGCCGATCCTGCTCTATGGACGCGATCCGGCGAACGCGATGTTCTCGGTCTGGCCCGGCGGCATGGGCCCCGACGCGCTCTATCACTGGATGTACCAGGGCGGCGGCAAGGAGCTGCTCGCCGAGTTCCGCGCCGAGATGGGCCTCCACTCGATCCCTTCCGGCCTCGGCGGCAGCGAGCTGCTCGGCCACAGCCACGTGCCGATCCAGACCGCCGAAGATCTGAAGGGCATCAAGTTCCGCACCCTCGGCGCCTTCGCCACCCTGCTCGAGCGCTACTTCGAGGCGACGCCCACCGTGGTGCCGGGCTCCGAGGTCTACGCCATGATGGAGCGCAAGGCGATCGACGCCGCCGAGTGGTCGGGACCGGCCGAGAACATGATCTCGGGCCTGCACGAGACCGCGAAGTACGTCATCTACCCGGGGCCGCAGACCAACGCCTTCTTCATGGAGTTCGCGGTCAAGCAGGAGACCTGGGACGCGCTGCCCGAGGATCTGCAGACCAAGGTCGAAGCGGCCGCGCAGCTCGCCACCATGGACACGCTGCTGGCCTTCGACGCCCGCGACATGGAGGCCTGGGCCGAGCTCAAGAAGGGCCGGAACGAGATCCTGCGCCTCGACGACGAGCTGATCGCCAAGTTCCGCGAATCCGGTCGTGCGCTGGCCTTCGAGGTCGCGAAGGAGCAGAGCGAGAAGGGTAGCGACTGGATGCAGCGCACCGCCGATTCCTACTATGCCTTCTACGACAACTGGCTCGAGAACGCCGAATTCCGCGCGATCGACGTCCAGGCGAAGTGACCGACGGGCGACCCGGAGGAGCGCGGGCGGGGATGCTGGCGAAGCCGCTGGCGGCGGTCGACGCCCTGTCGACCCTGCTCCTCCGGATCTCCCTGCTGCTGCTCGCGGCCCTGGTCGCGGTCAACGCCGTCGAGGTGGTGGCCCGCTACCTGCTGTCGGAGCCGACGATCTGGGCCTACGACCTGGCGACCCTGCTCAACGGTGCGCTGTTCATGCTCGGGCTCGCCTACACCCTGCGGGTCGGCGGCCATGTCCGCATCGACGTCTTCGCGGCGCGCCTGCCGGCCAGGCTGCAGCGCGGCCTCGTGGCCGGCTTCCTCCTGCTGTTCCTGCTGCCCTGCCTGGGCTTGATGGCGTCGGTCGCGGTCGAGCAGGCGCTGGCCGCCCTGGCCAGCGGCGAGCGGCTGCTGTCCGCCTGGGAGCCGCCGCTGTGGCCGGGCTACCTGGCGATCGCCGTCGGCCTGACGGCGCTGCTGCTGCAGACCCTGGCGACCGCGCTGCGCAGCCTGACGGAAGACCGCGATCCCCTTGCGCCCCGCGGCGCCGCCTCGCCGCCGACCGAGGACGTCCCTGACCGATGCTAGACCACTGGCTTCCAGCGCTGATGTTCCCGGCCCTCTTCCTGCTGGTGTTCCTCGGCATCCCCGTCGCCTTCAGCCTGATCGTGATCGCGATGGTGTTCGGCTATGCCTTCTTCGGCGACATGATCGGCGTCCAGGCCTTCCGCTTCCTCGACAGCGTCGCCTCGACCTACATCCTGGCGGCGATTCCCCTGTTCATCTTCATGGGCGCGATGCTGGAGCGCTCCGGCATCGCCGAGCGGCTGTACCGCACGATGCGGCTATGGCTCGGCGGTCTGCCGGGCGGCCTCGGGCTGGCGACCATCGCGATGTGCGCGATCTTCGCCGCCGGCACCGGGATCGTCGGCGCCGTCGAAGCCCTGGTCGGCCTGATGGCGATCCCGGCGATGATGAAGATGAACTACGACAAGGGCCTGATCACCGGCACGATCTGCGCCGGCGGATCGCTCGGCACGATCATCCCGCCCTCGATCGTCGCGGTCATCTACGCCAACGCCGCCCAGATCTCGATCGGCAAGGCGATGGCCGGAATCATCCTGCCCGGCCTGCTGATGGTCCTGCTGTTTCTCGGCTACATCCTGATTCGCTGCCTGATCCAGCCCTCGGCGGGGCCGCCGATCAGCGCCGACGAGGAGGGCGGCCGACCGCCGATGCGCAAGCTGCTGGTGATGACCGCCGAGGCGCTGCTGCCGGCGCTGCTGCTGGTGCTCGCCGTGGTCGGCTCGATCCTGGCGGGCATCGCCTCGCCGACCGAGGCCGCCGGCCTCGGCGCCGTCGGCACCGTCGTCCTGGCGATCGCCTACCGCACCTTCACCTTCAAAATCCTGATCGAGGCGCTGAAGCAGACCATCAGCATCAACGCCATGATAATGCTGATCGTCGTCGGCGGCACGATGTTCACGAGCATCTTCCGCGCCAACGGCGGCGCCCGCATGGTCGAATCGCTGGTCGGCGCCATCGATCCCTCGCCGGCCGGCCTCATCGTGCTGCTGCTGGTGATCGTCTTCCTGCTGGGGTGCGTGCTCGAGTGGGTCTCGGTCGTGCTGATCTGCGTGCCGATCTTCGTGCCGCTGCTGCGCATGGCCGGCGTCGACCCGCTGTGGTTCGGCATCATGATGATCGTGGTGATCCAGACGTCCTACCTGACGCCGCCGATGGCCCCCGCGATCTTCTATCTCAGAGCCATATCGCCGCCGGAGATCACCTACGCCGACATGTACCGCGGCGTCGTGCCCTTCGTGATCTGCCAGCTGGTCGTGCTGCTGGCCGTCGCCCTGATCCCCGGCCTGGCGACCTGGCTGCCGGAACAGCTGGTCGGCTTCTGACGGGGGAGCGCCTGCGGCCGGGGCGCCCGGCCCAGGCCGCCCGACCCGCTACTTCAGGGCGATCGGATTGACCGGCGAGCCGACCGCGCCGGTGAAGGGCAGCGGCTGGGCAACGAACAGGAACTCCCAGCAACCGTCAGCGGCGCAATCGGCGGCGAGCGCGTCGAGGGCGAAGATCTCGCCGACGGTCAGGCCCATGTTGGGGATCGCGACCCAATGCCAGGGCCTGCGGAGGCGCTCGGTCGCCTCGGGCCGGACCTCGACGCCGAAGGTGTCGGTCGCGACCGCGGCGAGCTCTCGCTCGTGGATCCAGTCGAGGGTGTCGAAGGCCAGGCCCGGCGCCGGCCCGCCGGCGTAGAAGCCCCAGTCGCCGCCGTCCAGGCGCGCCTGGAGCTGGCCGGTGCGGACCAGCAGGAAGTCGGCGCGGCCGACCTCGACGCCCTGCTCGGCGGCGGTCAGCTCGAGCTCCTCGGCGGTGATGCCGTAGCCGTCGGGCAAGGTCGCGACGTCGTGCCAGCGCGCGACGTCGAGAAGCACGCCGCGCCCGCAGACGCGGTCGCGAATCTCCTGGATGCCGCAGCGCGCCGCGCCGTTCGAATCGACCTGCCGGATGTCGTAGCCGTTGTACATCTGGTCGTCGTAGAAGACGTGGCTCAAGGCGTCCCACTGGGTGCCGCCCTGCAGGGGCATGATCACCGCGTCGTCGGCGTAGCGCAGGCCGTCCTTGTCCTGCAGTCCGGCGTAGGCGTCGACGCCGGACTGGATCATGTAGTGAATCGGGTTGAAGCGGCCCTTGCGACCGAACTGGGGCCCCCGCCCGTCGAAGGGCAGGGCCAGCGAGAAGCTGCGGCCGCGGCGCACCAGCCCGGCCGCGCGCACGATGTCCTCGGGCGTGACATGGTTGAGCGTGCCGACCTCGTCCTCCTCGCCCCAGCGTCCCCAGTTGCGCAGCTCCAGGCACTTGGCCCGGACCTCCGCTTCGCTCAGCCGGTCCGCCGGCCGCGCCACGTCTCGCATATCGATCCTTCCCTCGCGCATCTTCCTCGACGACGAACGACAGCCCGCCGCCGGTGCCCCCCCCCCCCCCCCCCCGAAGCTCACCTGGCCGCCCCCCGGATCAGAGGCCTTCGCCGATCGCCTCGATCTTGTCGAAGATCTCCTTGCCGCCGACCTGGTCGTAGAACTGCGGGTAGATCTGCTTGGCGATCTCCTGGAAGGGGCCGATCTCCGGGTGGGTTACGGTCTTGCCTTGCGCCTTCCACTCGGCCTCGATCTTCTCGCTGTAGGCTTGGTCGGCCGCGCGCTGCTCGACGCGCGCCGACTTCTCGGCGGCGGCGATGGCGCCGCGCAGGTCCTCGGGCAGGCTCTGCCACCAGGCCTCCGACACCGTGAAGGGGAACAGCAGCACGACGTGGTCCGTCACGGCGGCGTAGTCGAGCACTTCGATGTGCTTGAACTCGAGCTGCGCCGGCAGGCTGCCGTCGATGCCGTCGATCGTGCCCTGCTGCAGTGCCGTGTAGACCTCGTTGATCGACATCGGCACCGGCGTCGCGCCGAGAGCCTTGTAGAGCGCGATGAAGGGCGGCGACTCCATGGTGCGGATCTTCAGGCCCTCGTAGTCGGACGGCTTCTCGATGGCGCGCACCGAGTTGGAGGTGTTGCGCGTGCCGATGGTCCACCAGCCGAGGACGCGGAAGCCCTTCTCCAGCATCTTCTCGTTGAACCATTCGCCGACCTCGCCGTCGACCACGCGGAAGGCGTGCTCGGGGCTCTTGAAGAGGAACGGCAGGTTGAAGAGGTCGGCCTCGGGCACGAAGGCGCTGAGCGGTCCGGTCGTCGCCAGCACGCCGTCGAGCGTGCCCAGCTGCAGGGCCTCGTAGAGCTGCCGCTCGCCCTTGCCGAGCGTGCCCTTGTGGACGGTCAGCTCGAAGCGGTCCGGGTAGGCGCCTTCGAGCTCCTGCTTCATCAGGTCGGTGCCGACGTAGACACTCGAGGTGTCCGCCACCACGGCTGCAATCCGCATCTCGACCAGGTCGGCCGCGAGGGGCCGCCCGGGCAGGGCGGCGCCGAGCAGGGCGGCGGTGCCGAGCGCGCTGGCCCACAGCAGCTCACGGCGGGAACAGCCGCTTCGCATCTTCGAGGTCCTGTTCATCGTCAATCCTCCCGTCTGGTTATGTGGTGCCTGTCGCGGCACCTTCGCGCCCTTCGATAAGCGGGGTGGAGAAGGGCGAGGGGTTGCGCGCCGAGCGGGCGCGATAGGCCTCCTGCAGCAGGGTCGCGAGGGCGGCATGCACGGCCGCGCCGATGCCGTCGGCACCTGGCTCGGCGCGCCCCGACATCCCATCGACGCCGCCGGCCGCGACCGCGGTCTCGGCGAGCGCAAGCTCCAGCTCGGCGCTGTGCAGCAGCTCGGGCTGCTCGAGCAGCGCGGCGAGGCAGGCGACGAGGCCGTAGGCGCCCCAGTTCGAGACGGTCGCCGGCAGCACCAAGCTGCTGGGCGTGGTGTCCGCGGCGAGCGCGCCGCGCGGCAGGATCGCCGCGACGATGTCGGTGACCGGCCCGAAGCCGAGCTCGTTGCCGCGGTCGCCGATGCCGATCGAGGCGATGCCGCGCCGTCTGCAGGCCGTCATCAGCGGCACGGCCTTGCCGATGCCGTCGCTGAGGTCGGTGCCGTTGACCATGCAGTAGCGGCCCTCGGCGTTGGCGCCGTTGCGCTCGATCGACACCACGGCCCGAACGTCGAGTCCTTCCAGGGTGTGCTCGGCCCAGGCCGCGGCCTCGGCCTCGCCCGTCGGAATCGCCAGGACCGCCGCCGCGGGCCGGTGGCCGGCGCCGGCTGCCAGTGCCTCGGGCGCGACGACCTGGAGGCCGGCGCGGCGCAGCAGCGCCGCCAGCAGGCCCGCCAGCTCGGCCTCGCAGGCGACCGCGACCGGCCGCTCCAGGCCGAAGGCCAGCGCGCGCGCCAGCACCGCGGCACCGAGCGGCCCGTCGGTCTCGCCGTAGGGATGGTGGCCGGGCAGGATCAGGCCGGTCGCGATCAGCGCGCTGCCGCCGTCGTTCAGGCGCTCGGCGAGCAGCCTGGCTCCCTGAAGCGACAGCGGTCCGCCGCCCTGGCGCTCGCGTGTCCGCTCGAACAGAGGCCCGATCACGCCGTAGGACAGCAGGTCGCAGGAGATCAGCGCGTCGACGTTGAGGCCGATCTGATGGAGCAGCGCTTCGCTGGCCATGGCGTTCCTCCCCCGCCTACTCGAAGGCCAGGCCGGGCAGCCACAGCGTCAGGCCGGGCACCAGGTTGACCAGGACCAGCAGGCCGAGCAGGGCCAGCAGCATCGGCCAGGCGGCGCGCACGTAGCGCTCGACGCTGACGTTGCCGATGGCGCAGGTCACGAACATGCCGAGGCCGACCGGAGGGGTCAGCAGCCCGATCGCCAGGTTGAGCGTCATGATCACGCCGAACTGGACCGGGTCGATGCCGAACTGGGCGAGCGCCGGGACCAGGATCGGGGTCAGCAGCACCAGCACCGCCGTCACCTCGAGCACGCAGCCGAGCAGGATCAGCAGGACGTTCGTCAGGAGCAGGAACAGCAGGGCGCCGCCACCCAGCACAGCGAAGAACTCGGTGACCAGCGCGCCCGCCTGCATCAGCGCCAGCGCGAACTGCAGGATGCCGGCGGCGGCGATGGTCAGCATCACCGTGCCGAGCACCATGATCGATTCGCGCAGCGCGAAAACGATCGTCCGGCGGTTGAGGGTCCGGTAGACCAGCAGCCCGATCAGCAGCACGTAGACGACCGCCACGGCGCCCGCCTCGGTGGGTGTGAAGGCGCCGGCGACGATGCCGCCGATGACCAGCACCGGCAGCGTCAGGTCGAGCAGCCCCAGGCGCAGGGCGCGCACCATGACGCGCAGCGGCGCGCGCGCGGTGTCGCTGCCGTAGCCCTTGGCGCGGGCGGTGAAGTAGGCGACGGCCATCAGGAACAGACCGAACAGCACGCCCGGTATGGCGCCGGCCAGGAACAGCTGCCCGACCGAGACATTGCCGAGGTGGCCGTAGATGATCAGCATGATGCTCGGCGGAATGATCGGCCCGATCGCCCCGGCGGCGGCCGAAAGCGCCACGGCGAAGCCGGCGTCGTAGCGGTCCTCCTTCATCGCCGGGATCATGACGCTGCCGAGCGCCGCCGCGTCGGCGGTGCCCGAGCCGGAAACGCCGGCCATCAGCATGCCGGCCATGATCATCGCGTGGGCCAGGCCGCCGCGAATGTGGCCGATCAGGCTGCGTGCCATCGCGACGAGCCGGCCGGTGACACCGGCCGCGTTCATCAGGAAGCCGGCGAGGACGAAGAAGGGGACGGCGAGCAGGGGGAAGGAATCGAGGCTGTCGACGAGCTGCTGGGGCGCGACCATCATGCTGATCCGCGGCTCGAAGCTCAGGTAGACGAGACCGACTCCGATCATGCTGAAGGCGATTGGAACGCCGAGCAGCAGCAGCAGAAAGAATCCCCCGAACAGCAGCGTCACGGCAGCGTCTCCGAGTGGCGGGCGGCGTCGTCCCGCGGCCGGACCAGATCGCGCAGCAGGTAGAAGGAGATCAGGGCGAAGGAGACCGGCACGCTGGCGTAGACCGCGCTCATCGGCACGCCGAGTGCCGGCGACGTCTGGCTGTCGAAGAAGAGCGTCAGGCGGACGCCGTAAAAGCAGACGGTGACACTGGCCAGAAGGCAGAGCAGTGCAATCGCTTGCGTCCCGTAACGACCGAACCGTCGGGACAGAAGCTCGACCTTGAAATGCTGCCGATGTCGCGCCGCGACCACCGCTGCAATAAAGGACGTCCAGACGAGCAGAAACCGGGCGAGCTCTTCTGTCCAGGTCAGGCCGAGGTTCAATAGAAACCGGTCCAGTACACCGATAACGGTGACCACGATCAAACCCACAAGAAGGCCCATCGCGGCCCAGTCGATGATCATTGCCCAGTCTCCTCCCCGTGAGGAACGGCTCGTTCGCGCGAGCTCGTGATTCGGCACATTATTCGCGGAGGCAGGCCAGCCGGTCAACAGGTATGCGCAATCGGTTGCGCGATTCGCCACGCGGAGGCGTCGCGAGGGCGGCCCGGGGCCGGATTCAGCCGGGGCGTGTCGTGCCGCGCTCCTTGATCGAGCCGGCGACGTAGACCGTTTCCGGCAGCAGGGCCGGCTCCCGGATGCGCGCGGTGATCAGGTCGACCGCCCGCTCCAGCAGCACGCCCATCGGCTGCGCCACGGTGGTCAGGTCGTAGGGCCGCCAGGAGGCGGCGCGAATGTCGTCGAAGCCGACGACCTGGACCTGCCGCGGCACCGCGACGCGCTTCCGGCGCAGCGCGTCGAGCACGCCGAAGGCCATGATGTCGTTGGCGCAGAACACGCCGTCGGGCCGCGGGTCCGCCTCGGCGATCGCCAGGCCGGCGCGGAAGCCGCCCTCGATCGTGTAGTCGCCGTCCAGGCGCAGCCCCAGCGACAGGCCGCAGGCGCGCAGCCCCTCGAGGAAGCCGCGTTCCCGGTCGCGGCTGGTCGAGGCGTCGGCATGGCCGGCGACGAAGGCCGGCCGCCGCACGCCGCGCGCCGCCAGAAGGCGCGCGACCTCGGCGCCGCCGCCCTCGTTGTCGCAGAGCGCGGCGCAGCCGTGGCGGTGCGCCGGCACCCTGTTGATCATCACCGTCGGCAACCGGTGCTGGGCAAGGATGTCGCTCGCTTTCGAGGACAGCGCGACGGAGGCGATCAGGCAGGCGTCGAGCTGGTACTGCAGCAGCATCGGCACGACTTCGGCGACGTCCCGGCCGGTCGGCACGTGGAACAGCATGAGCTGGATCTCGCGCTCGCCGAGCAGCTCGAGCAGAAGGTCGAGCTGCTCCGAATAGAAGGGGTTGGTCAGCTCGCCCATGATGAAGGCGACGACGTTGCTGCGCCGCGTGATCAGGCTGCGCGCGATGGCGTTCGGGCGATAGCCGAGGCGGTCGGCGAGGGCGACGATTCGCTCGCGCGTCGCGACCGAGATGCTCGGGTCGTTCTTCAGCGCGCGGGACACCGTCGAGGGGGCGACTCCCGCGAGCGCCGAGATCGTACTGGCCGTCGGCCGCAGGGCGCTGTCGTCGAGGGTGGCCGGGCCCCCGGACTTGCGCGACTTGCTCCGGGGCTTCTTCAGGGGGCGGGCGTCATTGCCCATAGGATCACCTCCTCACGGCAGCAATCGTCGACGGCAAGGGAGCGCACGCGATTGCGTTCTCAAGTCCGCTGTGCGCAGGCCGACATCGACAACGGCAATTCAGGCTGTGTAGCGCGTTCCTGCGGGCTGCGCGACAGAAACTACGCTTTGTGCGAAGCGCGGAATTGACAGCTGCCGTTTCCCTGGGGCATCCTGCACGCAATCGGTTGCGTAACGCGGTCGGTTTTTTTGGCGATTCACCGCTGCCGAGCGAGTCGGCTGCAGCGGCAAGCGGCGAAAAGCCCGTCACGAGGGAGGATGCATGCCGATCCGGCTTCCTGAAGAGATCGTCCAGTTGCGCGAAACCGTGCGCCGCTTTGTCGCCGACGAGGTCGAGCCGCGCGCCAACGAGATCGACGCGACCAACCAGGTCCCCGAGGCGATCCTCGACAAGGCCCGGGAGCTCGGCTTGTTCGGTCTGTCGATCCCGGAGGAATACGGCGGCATCGGCGAGAGCGAGCTGGCCTCCTCGGTCGCGCTGGAGGCGATGAGCCACGGCCCCGGCGGCGTCACCTTCTACGTTGCGCCGAGCGCCCCCGCGGCGGCGATCCGCTTCGCCGGCACGGACGAGCAGAAGCAGCGCTATCTCCCGGACCTCGCCTCCGGCACCCGCTTCGCCGCCTTCTGCCTCAGCGAGGCCGGCGCCGGCTCCGATGCCGCCGGCATCAAGACCCGGGCCGTGCGCAAGGACGGCAAGTGGGTGATCAACGGCACCAAGCTGTGGATCAGCCGTGCCGCCACCGCCGGCGTGTTCCTGGTGTCCGCCGTCACCGACCCCGAGAAGCGCGGCAAGGGCGGCATCACCGTTTTCCTGCTCGACAAGCGCAAGGGCATCAACGTCGGCAAGCCCGATCGGCAGATGGGCGGCCGTGGCTCGGGCAGCGCGGAGGTGAACTTCGACGACTGCATCGCCGAGGACCACGAGATCCTGGGCGAGGTCGGCGACGGCTTCGGCAGCCTGAAGTTCATCCTCGGCCGCGCCCGCCTGTGGGCCGCGGCGCGCGCCGTGGGCGCGATCTCGCGCGCCGCCGAGCTCAGCATCGAGCACGCCGGGACCCGCGAACAGTTCGGGCAGAAGCTCGCCGAGTTCCAGCTGGTCAAGGAGAAGATCGCCAACATGGCGGCCGACCTCTACAGCGCCCGCCTGCACGTCTACCAGGCGGCGATGCTGTTCGACGAAGGCATCGATCCGGCCCAGGAGTGTGCCTACGCCAAGCTGTTCTGCAGCGAGGCGGCCTTCCGGGCGGCGGACAACTGCGTGCAGCTGCACGGCGCCATGGGTGTCGCCCAGGGTTTCCCGGTCGAGCGGCTGTACCGCGACGTGCGGGCCTACCGGATCCTCGACGGCACCTCCGACATCCAGCGCCTGATGATCGCCAGTCGCGTCGTCAAGCAGGGCCTCGGCATCAATCTGGCACCGGGAGGCGTGGCATGAACTTCGACGTCGCCGAACGACTGAAGACGGACGTCCTGGTGATCGGTGCCGGCGGCGCCGGTCTGCGCGCGGCCTACGAGGCCAAGGCGGCCGGGGCCAAGACGTTGCTGGTCAACAAGGGGCGCATCGGCGTGTCCGGAGCGACGGCGGTCGGGCTCGCCTCCTCGGCCGGTTTCGCGATCCCCGACGGCGCCGGCGATCCCGAGGATTCGCCCGACGTCCACTACGACGACATCATCACCGCGGCCCAGGGCTGCGCCGACCCGGCGCTGGTCCGCATCCTGGTCGACGAGGCGATCCGCGCCGGGGAGGACATGGACCGCTGGAACGTCGAGTTCATCCAGGACCCGAAGACCGGCAAGGCGCTGATCGCCCAGGGCGACTTCGCTTCCCGTCCGCGCAACCGCAAGATCTACCATCACGGCAAGCCGGTGTCGGACGCGCTCAAGCGGCAATGCGAGGAGATCGGCGTCGATTTTCTCGAGCGCGCCATGGTGCTGGCACTGCTGGTTGGCGAGGACGGCGTCGGCGGCGCGCTGGTGCTCGGCCAGGACGGGCGGCTGACGGTCGTCGAGGCCGGCGCCACGGTCGTCACCACCGGTGGCGCCGGGCAGCTGTTCCGCTACAGCCTGATGCCGCCTGACATCACCGGCGACGGCTATGCGCTCGGCTACCGCGCCGGCGCGCGCATGGCGAACATGGAGTTCATGCAGGCCGGCTTCGGCACCATCAAGCCGGCGCTCAACATCGTCATGTCCTGGTACTGGGCGGTGATGCCGAAGCTGCTCGACCGCAACGGACAGGACATCATCGGCCCACACCTGCCGCAGGGCGTGAGCGCCGAGCAGGCGATGACCGACAAGTCGAAGCACTATCCCTTCAGCGCCTCCGACCATTCGCAGTGGATCGAGGTCGCCGCCAAGCGCGGCATCGAGGAGGGCGTGGCGACCGACGAGGAGGGCTTCCGGCTCGACCTGCGCGAAATCGACTCGAGCCGGCTCAGCGCCGCCGGCTTCCAGCATCTCTGGAAGGTCTCGCGCGAATGGCTGCTGCGCAAGAACATGGACATCGAGAAGGAGCCCCTGCACGTCGGCCTGTTCGGCCACGCCATCAATGGCGGCCTGATCATCGACGCTCACGGCCAGTCCTCCGTGCCCGGCCTCCTGGCCGCCGGCGAGGCTGCGGCGGGCCCCTACGGCGCCGATCGGCTGGGCGGCAACATGCTGCTCAACTGCCAGGTCTTCGGCCGGCGCGCCGGCGAGCAGGCGGCGCGGATTGCGGGCGAGCGGCGTCGTGCGCCCGAGGAGGCCACGGTCGAAGCCGAGCTGACGGCCCTGCGCCAGCGGGTCGAGAAGGGCACGGCACCGATCCGCGAGGCTCACGACACGATCAAGCGGACCATGTCGAAGAACGCCCTGGTGGTTCGCAACGAAGCCGGGCTCAGCGAGGCCGAGCAGGTGCTGCGCGAGGTCGGAGATCGGCTGCGCGCCGGCCACTACCAGGCCGGCTCGGTCAAGGAGGTCTTCCGCCTCTACGAGGCCGAGAACCTGGTCGACGTCGGCCTGATGATGGTCGGCGCAGCGATTCTGCGCCGCGAGACGCGCGGTAGCCACTATCGCGACGACGCCCCGACGGTCGATCCTGCCTGGGACCGCTCGATCCTGGTCACGGTCGGCGACGAGGGGCCGGTGTTCGCGCCCCACAGCCTGGGCTCGGACGGCACGGGATGAGCGGCAAGCTCGAGGTCGAACGGCGCGGCGCGGTGGCGGTTCTCGAGCTGGCCCGGCCGGAGGTGCTGAACGCCCTCGACGGCGAGCTGGCCGCCGCCCTGACGGCGGCGGTGCGAGAGCTGGAGTCGGACGGCGAGACCCGGGTGCTGGTGCTCTGCGGTCGCGGCGAGCGCGCCTTCTGCGCCGGGGCCGACCTGAAGCAGATGCGCGGACTCGAAGGCGCTGCGCTGCGCCGCTTCATCGAGAAGACCTGGGAGCCGCTCGAGGCGCTGGCGCTGTCGCCCCTGGTGTCGATCGCCGCCCTGCACGGTCACGTGCTGGGCGGCGGCGCCGAGCTCGCGCTGGCCTGCGACCTTCGTGTCGCGGCGGCGGACATGCGCTTCGGCTTTCCCGAGATGGTGCTCGGCAGCCTGCCCGGGTCGAGCGGGATGCAGCGCCTGCCGGAGCTCGTCGGGCGGGCCAAGGCGCTGGAGCTGGTCGCTCTCGGCACCCGGCTCGACGGCGAGGCGGCGCTCGGGCTCAATCTGATCAACCGGCTGGCGGAGCCGGGCGTGCCGGCGCGCGAGGCGGCCCTGGCGCTGGCCGAGGCCGTCGCCGAACGACCGGCGGAATCGCTGCGCTACGCCAAGGTGGCGATGCGGCTTGGCGGCCGCCCCGAGGTCGCCGCCGCCTTCCACGGCCTGGTCAGCTCGGTGCGCCAGGCCGATCCCGGCTACCGCGGCCGGACCCAGCCCTTCCAGGGCGGCGGGCCGGAGCGAGGGTCTCGATGACCGTTCTGAAGAAGCTGCTGGACGCTGTCGAGGCGGTCCTCAAGGTCGTCACCCTGGGCTTCTACGTCGCGGTGGTGGTGGTCGTCGTCTTCCAGGTGCTCAACCGCTTCTGGCTGCACCTGCCGATCGTCTGGACCTCGGACCTCGCGATCATCTGCTTCATCTGGCTCGGGTTTCTCACCGCGGCTCGCGCGGTGCGAAACCACGGGCATTTCCGCATGGCACTCACCCTCGACCTGGTCGGCGACGGGCTGGTGCGTCGCCTGCTCGAGCTGCTGGCCATAGGCGTCGGTCTCGCGCTGTTCGGCCTGCTGACGGTCAAGGGCTACGACATGGCGGTGCGCGGCCTCAGGGAGGTCTCGCCGGGCCTGCAGGTCCCCATGATCTGGGCCTATCTCGCCCTGCCGGTCTCGGCCGCCCTGGCGCTGCTGTTCTACGCCGAGAAGCTGCTCGACGAGCTGAGCGGGCGCGCCCGCGAACAGCGCGCCCGCCAGTCCATCGAAGACGAGGAGGCGATCTAGTGGACCCGACCGTCCTGATCTTCGTGTCGATGGCCGCGCTGCTGCTGCTGGGCGTGCCGGTGGCGCTGGCGCTCGGCGGCTCCGCCTTGATCGTCATCGTCGGCGCCGGCCTGCCGCTGTCGATTTTCGTGCAGCGCGCCTACCAGTCCCTGGACAGCTTCGTGCTCCTGGCCGTGCCCTTCTTCCTGCTGGTCGGCCTGCTGATGAACGCCGCCGGCATCAGCGGGCGCATGCTCGAGTTCGCCAGCGCCATGTTCGGAAAGTCGCGCGGCGCCCTGGCCAAGGTCAACATCGTCGTCTCTATGCTGTTCGCCGGACTGTCCGGCTCCTCGGTCGCAGACGTCGCGGGCATGGGCTCCGTTTTGATCCCGGCGATGATCCGGGACGGCTACCCGCGGAACTTCGCCGTGGCCGTCACGGCCGCCTCCTCGACCATCGGCATCATCATCCCACCCAGCATCTTCATGGTCGTCTACGGCGCCGTCGGCGACGTCTCGATCGGCGCCCTGTTCCTGGCCGGCGCCGTGCCCGGCGCGCTGATCGGCGTATCGCAGCTCGTGTTCTGCCACTACCTGTCCCGGCGCGGCGGTCACCCGGTCGGCGAGCCCTTCAAGCTGCGCCGGCTGGCCCGGGCGGCGCAGCGCGGCATCCTGCCGTTCGGCGTCACGGTCGTGATCATCGGCGGCATCGTCGGCGGCATCTTCACGGCGACCGAGGCCGCGGCGGTGGCGGTGGTCTACACCCTGCTCCTCGCCGCGTTCTACGGCACGCTGCGGGTGGGGCCGATCCTCGCGGCCTTCGACGGGGCGGCGCGCCACCTCGGACCGACCCTGCTCTGCGTCGCCATGGGCAGCGTCTTCGCCTGGGTGCTCGCCTTCCTGCAGGTGCCTGCCGACGTGCAGCAACTGGTCACCGACATGGATCCCTCGCCGACCTGGGTGCTGCTCTTCATCATGGTGCTCTTCGTCGTCGTCGGCACCTTCGAGAGCGGCGTCGCCTCGATCATCATCTTCCTGCCGATCGTGCAGCCGATGGCTGAGGCGGCCGGCCTCGACCAGGTCCATGTCGGCGTCATCGTCTGCATGACTCTGGCGCTCGGCCTCGTAACCCCGCCCTACGGGCTTTGCCTGTTCATCGCGGCCAAGATCGGCGGCATCTCGGTGGAGAAGGCCTTCGTCTCGGTGCTGCCCTGGATCAGCCTGTTCTTGTTCGTGGACGTGCTCTGCGTCGTCTTCCCTGACCTCGTGCTGTTCCTGCCGCGCCTGCTGGTTCCGCAGTTCATGGCCGGGGGCTGAGCGTGGTCCCACACCTGGCGAAGAAGCTTACAGAACCAAACCAATGGGAGAGGAAACGCCGATGAACCGCATTTTCGCCCTGGGCCTCGGCCTGAGTCTTGCGCTCGCCGCCGTGGCGCTGCCGCTGGCCGCCGAGGCGCAAGTCACGCTCAAGATGGCCTCCAACGCGCACCGCGCCGACCCGCCGAAGGTCGGCGACCAGATCGCCTTCGAGTGGCTGGCGGAGGAGCTGGAGAAGCGTACCGACGGCGCGGTGGCCCTCGAGATCTACTGGGGCGGGTCGCTCGGCGCCGAGGCCCAGCTGCACCAGTCGCTGGCGACGGGCGTCATCGACGTCCTGCCGAACTCCGGCTCCAATCTAGCGAACCTGGTCCCCGAGATCGGGCTGCTGAGCACCAGCTACCTGTTCCGGGACTTCGACCACTACAGGGCGGTGGTCAACGACCCCGCCTTCTTCGGACGCCTGCAGGAGATCGTGCGCGACCATGAGCTCGGCTCCCAACTGGTCGGCATGGGCGCGACCGGATCTCGAAACCTCTACAACCGCCAGCGCGAGGTGAGGAGCCCGGAGGACGCCGCCGGCATGAAGATGCGGGTGATGTCGAGCCCGATCGAGTTCCGCGTCTGGCAGGGCCTCGGCATGCTGCCGACCAACCTGCCTTCGACCGAGATCTACATGTCGCTGCAGACCGGCGTCGTCGACGCTTCGGAAAGCAGCATCCCCTTCATCGTCTCCAACAAGTACTACGAGGTCGCCCCCTACATCACGCTGACCAACCACCAGATCAGCACGCACCTCTACCTGATGAACGACGCGACGATCGCCGCCCTGCCGGACGAGCATCGCGAGACGGTGCTGGCGCTGTTCCGCGAAGCCGGCAACAGGCAGATCGACGCGACCAAGCGGTTGAGCAGCGAGATGCTCGAGCAGCTGCGCGGCAATCCCAACGTCACGATCACCGACGTCGATACCCAGCCGTTCGCCGACAAGCTCACGTCGCTGCAGGACGACGTCGCCGAGGAGCTGGGGGTCGACGACCTGCTGACGGTTATCCGGGCCCACTGAATCCCGGATTTCGCGCTCCGCCGGTGGCCAAAGGTCGCCGCCGGCTCTTGCACCACTGACGAGTTGAAAACGGGAGGAACGACATGACCGCTCTTCGATACGGACTGAAGCTGCTGACGCCGCTGATCGGCCTCGCCAGCCTTGCCACCGTCGCCCACGCCGAGGTCAGCCTGAGGATCGCGAGCGAGGAGATCTTCGCGGACCCGCCGAAGGTGGCGGCGCAGACGGCCCTCGAATACCTCGACCGGCGGCTGCCGGAAGTCACGGACGGTGAGGTCCAGGTCGACCTCTATCCCAACGCCGCCCTGGGCAGCGAGAAGGAGCTGATCCGTTCCGTCGGCCAGGGAACGGTCGACGCCACCGTCATGTCGCCGGGCAATGCCGCCGGCATGATCCCCGAGGTCCAGTTGTTCAGCGCGAGCTATCTCTTCAACAGCTACGATCACGTCCGCCGCGTCATCGAGGACGACGCCTTCTTCGAGGCGATGCAGAAGGTGGTCGCCGACAAGGAGGCCGGCTTCCAGCTCGTCGGCATCGGCATCACCGGCACGCGCAACTTCTACAACCGCGAGCGGGTCGTCGACAGCATGGAGGCGCTCGAGGGCCTGAAGATGCGGGTCATGTCGAGCCCGACCGAGTTCAAGGTCTGGAGCACGCTCGGCACGCTGCCGACCAACATCCCGGCGCCGGAAATCTACACCTCGATCCAGACCGGCGTCGTCGACGCGGGCGAGAGCAGCCTGCCCGCGATCGCCGGCAACAAGTACTACGAGGTGGCGCCGAACATCACGCTCACCCACCACCAGTTCAACCTGCACCTCCTGCTGTTGGGCGACGCTGCGCTGGCGCGGATTCCCGAGGAGCACCGCGAGGCGGTCCTGCGGACCTTCCGAGAGGCCGGCATCGAGGAGATCGAGGCCGCGATCGAGCTCAGCGAGAAGGTCCTGAAGTCCCTGCGCGAGCAGCCCGGCGTCACCGTCACTAAGGTCGACACCAAGCCCTTCGCCGACAAGCTGCGCAGCGTGCAGGACGAGGTCGCCGAGGACCTGGGCGTCGAGCACCTGCTCCAGATGATCCGCTCCAAGGAGTAGGCGCGGACGCGATGCAGCAGCCCTCGGCAAGACAGATGGACAAGGTGCTGCCGGTGGAGGAGGCCGTCGGCCGCCTCCACCCCCCCCCCCCCCCCCCCCCCCCGCCGGCGCCACCCTCGGCGTCGGCGGTGCCGGCGGCGTGCAGGAGCCCGATCTTCTGATCGAGGCGCTGGCCCGCCGCTACCGGGAAACCGGGGCGCCGGGTGGGCTCACCGAATTCCACCCGATCCGCACCGGCGAGCTCGACGGACGCGGCACCAGCCTGTTCGGGGCCGAGGGCTTCGTGCGCCGGATGATCGGCGGCTCCTTCTGGCCGGTCGGCACGCCGGAGCTGGTGCGGCGCATTCTCGACAACGAGATCGAAGCCTACAATTTCTCGATCGGGATCATGTATGCCCTCCTGGAGGCGGCGGCGGCCGGGCGGCCGGGCGTGCTGACGTCGGTCGGACTGGAGACTTTCGTCGATCCCCGCCAGGACGGCGGCGGCCTCAACCAGGCGTCGCGCGAGCCGCTGGTCGAGCTGGTGGAGGTCGGCGGCCAGGAGCTGCTGTTCTACCGCACGGTGCCGCTCGACGTGGCCTTCATCCGCGGCACCACGGCCGATCCCGACGGCAACCTGACGATGGAGGAGGAGCCGGCGCTGATCGGCAACCTGCTGCTCGCACAGGCCGCGCGGGCCAACGGCGGCAAGGTGATCGCCCAGGTCAAGCGGCTGGCCGAGCGCGGCAGCCTCGACCCGCACCGCGTCCGCGTCCCCGGGTGCCTGGTCGATGCCGTCGTGGTCAATCCGAAGCAGCGGCAGATCACGCACGTCGACTACGACCCGACCCTGGTCGGCGCCGAGCAGCTGCCGCTGGACCGCGTGCCGCGTCCGACCATGGACGACGCCAAGGTGGTGATGCGCCGTGCCCTGCTGCAGGCGCAGCCGCGCGAGGTGCTGGCGATCGGCTTCGGCCTGCCCGGCTACCTGCCGGCGATCGCGGTGGAGGAGGGGGTGCTCGATCAGGTGACCTTCACCATCGAGCACGGCGTCATCGGCGGCATCAACGGCTATGCCTGCGGCGGCCGCACCTTCCCCTGCGCGCACAATCCCTCGGCGATCATCGACGCCGCCGACCAGCTGCGCTTCTACGCCGGCGGCGGCATCGACGTCGCCTATCTCGGCATCGGCGAGGTCGACAGCGAGGGCAACGTCAACGTCAGCCGTTTCGGCGACCGCATCCCGGGCGCCGGCGGCTTCATCGAGATGACCCAGGGCATCCGCCGCATCGTCTTCTGCACGCGCCTCGGCGAGCGCGGCCGCCGCAAGTTCGTGTCCCGGGTCGAGCAGGTCACCTTCAGCGGGCGGCGGGCCCGGCGGGAGGGACAGGAGATCCTCTACGTCACGGAGCGCGCGGTCTTCCGGCTCGCCGGGGACGGCCTGGAGCTGATCGAGATCGCCCCCGGGCTCGACCCGCGGCGCGACGTGCTCGAAACCATCGGTGCCGAGGCGCGCGTCGCCTCCGACCTTCGCGAAATGCCTGCCGCCTGTTTCGCCGACGGGCTGATGGGGCTCGGTGAAATCTGGCAAGGAGAGAAGCGGTAATGGACAAAACCCTCAAGCAGCGCCTGCAGGCGGACGAACCCCTGGTCGGCTGCTTCGTCATGCTGCCGTCGCCGGGCGTGGTCGAGATGTGCGGCTATGCCGGCTTCGACTTCGTGATCCTGGACCAGGAGCACGGCGCGGCCGGTACGGAGTCCCTGGAGAACCAGATCCGCGCCGCCGAGGCGAGCGGCGTCTCGGCGCTCGTTCGGATTCCCGAGGCCTCGCCCTCGATGGCGCAGCACGCCCTGGACGCCGGCGCGGAAGGCCTGCTGGTGCCGCACATCACCTCGGCCGAGGTCGCCCGTCAGATCGTCGCCGCCGCTCACTACCCGCCGCAGGGCGCGCGCGGCATGGCAACGACGAGCCGCGCCGGGCGGCACGGCACGGTCACGGTCGACGACCACCTGAAGCGCAGCCTCGAGCGGACCCTCGTGATGCTGCAGATCGAGGACCGCGCCGTGCTGCCGGACGTCGAGGAGATCGCCGGCATGGACGGCGTCGATGCGCTGTTCATCGGTCCCGCCGACCTTTCCGTCTCGCTCGGCCACCCGGGCAACCCGGGGCATCCCGAGGTCGCGGCCGAGATCGACCGCATCGTCGCCACGGCGAAGCGCGTCGGGCGCGCCAAGGTCGCGACCTTCGCCCGCAACGAGGCGAACGCCGAGTCCTGGCGCAAGGACCGCGGCGTCGAGGTGCTCTGCCTCTCGACGACCGCGATCTTCGTCGACGCGCTCAAGGCGCTCTCGGGGGCGCTGGTCCGCCGATGAGCAAGCGACGCGACATCGAGGCGGCGATCGCCGGGATCGCAGACGGCGCGACCCTGGTGATCGGCGGCACGGGCGTGGCGCAGGAGCCCGACCTGCTGCTCGAGGCGCTGGAGCGGCGCTTCCTGGAGACCGGCCACCCGCGCGATCTCACCGTCGTGACGCCGATGCTGCCCGGCGACCGGCCCGGCGAGGGCGGCATGAACTGCTTCGCCCACGAGGGCATGCTGAAGCGCATCATCGGCGCCTCCTTCAGCCGGGCGCGCCATCCGCGGCTGCTCGAGATGATCCGAGAGGAGCGCTGCGAGGGCTACGTCGTCGGCATGGGGCTGATGATGCAGCTGCTGACCGCGATCGGCTCCGGCAAGCCCGGCGTCTTCACCCGCGTCGGCCTCGGCTCCTTCATGGACCCGCGCGACCAGGGCGGCCGCATGAACGAGCGCTCGAGCGGGCCGCCGGTCCGCCTTGAGACCATCGACGGCGTCGAGTACCTCTTCTACCCGGCCTTCCCGATCGACGTCGCCCTGGTGCGCGGCACGACCGCCGACGAGAACGGCTACGTCTCGATGGAGGAGGAGCCCAACACCCTCGGCATGGTCGAGCTGGCGCTCGCCGCCAAGGGATCGGGCGGTCGGGTCATCGCCCAGGTCAAGCGGCTCGCCCGCGCCCGCAGCCTCGACCCGCGCACGGTGCGGATTCCGGGCCCGCTGGTCGACGAGGTCGTGGTCCATCCAACGCAGCGCCAGGTGTCAGCCGCGATGGCCGACCCGCTGGCCGGATGGAATCCCTTCCTGGCCGGCGCGCTCAAGGCGCCGCTCGACGGCTTCCCGCCGGTCGAGCCGGGCGCGACCCGTGCGATCCTGCGCCGGGCGGCGCTCGAGCTGCGGCGCGGAGACGTCGTCAACCTGGGCGCTGGCGTCGCCACCCACCTGCCGCGGATCGCGCTCGAGGAGGGGCAGCTCGACGAGGTCGTCTTCACCAACGAGCACGGCATCTTCGGCGGCCTGATGGGAACGGCGCTGGGCGGCTCCTTCGTGCCGGCGCTGAACGCCGAGGCGATCATGGATTCCGGCTTCCAATTCAACTTCTACGACGGCGGCGGCCTCGACATCACCTTCCTCGGCATCGGCCAGGCCGACGCCGCGGGCAACCTCAACGTCAGCCGCTTCGGCGCGGAGATCAATGGCCCGGGCGGCTTCAACAACATCACGGAGCGGACGCCGCGCATCGTGTTCTGCGGCAGCCTGACCGCCGGCGGCCTCCAGGTCGCGGTCGAGGACGGGCGGCTGCGCGTCGTCAAGGAGGGCAAGTTCCGCAAGTTCGTGCCCGCCGTCGAGCAGATCACCTTCAACGCGGCGCGCGGCCGGGACAAGGGCCAGCGCGTCCTCTACGTCACGGAGCGCGCGGTCTTCGAGCTCCGCGAACAGGGCCTGGTGCTGGTCGAGCTGGCGCCCGGGATTGACCTCGACACCCAGGTTCGTCCGCACGTCGAGTTTCCGCTCGAGGTCGCGGCGGACCTGCGGGAAATGCCGGCGGCGGTCTTTTCGGAGGGGCCGCTCGGCCTCGCCGAGAGCCTCGACCGGGACAGCAAGAGAGAAGGAGACGAGACGTGACTGCACAGACCCAACAGGTCGGGCAGCCCGAGCCGGTGGTGCTCGGCTGCTGGTTCGAGGACTTCGTCGAGAACGAAGAACGCCTGACCCCGGGACGGACCGTGACGGAGGCGGACATCGCCGGCTTCGCCGGCCTGACCGGCGATTACAGCCAGGTCCACACCGACGAGGAGTTCTGCAAGAAGACCGAGTTCGGCACCCGCATCGCCCACGGGCTGTTCGGCCTTTCGGTCGCCCAGGGCCTGATGTGGCGGACCAACTACACCCAGGGCACCGGCGTCGCCTCGCTCGGCTGGGACAAGTGGAGCTTCAAGGGCCCGATCAAGATCGGCGACACTCTGCGCGTGCGCTGGAAGCTGACGGAAAAGCGCGAGAGCGGCAGCAAGCCGGGGATGGGCATCATCCGCGAGTGGTGCCAGCTGGTGAACCAGCGGGGCGAGGTCGTCCAGGAAGGCGAGCACATCACCCTGATCCGGCGGCGCCCGAAATGAGCGACTATCGCTATCTCGAGATCGGCCGCGACGGCCCTGTCGCGATCCTGAAGCTGAACCGGCCGGAGGTGCTCAATGCCTGCAACCCGGCGACCCACCGGGAGATCCAGGCGGCGCTCGAGGAGCTCGAGCTCGAGGAAGCCGTCAAGGTGATCATCCTGACGGGCGCCGGGCGGGCCTTCTGCTCGGGCTCCGACCTGCGCGAGGTCGGCAAGTTCGAGGGCGAGGAGGCCAAGCGCTACATCCGGCTCGACTTCTCGACCAAGAACCGCATCGCGACCTGCAGCAAGCCGGTGATCGGCGCCCTGCACGGTCACGTCGCCGGCGGCGGCTTCGAGATGGCGCTGGCCTGCGACCTGCGTTTCGTCGCCGAGGACGTCCTGTTCTCGCTGCCGGAGATCAAGCTCGGCACGATCCCGGGGTCGGGCGGACTGCAGCGCCTGCCGCAGATCGTCGGCCTCGGCATCGCCAAGGAATGGGCAATGACCGGACGGCGGATCGGCGCCGAGGAGGCCTTCCGCCGGGGCCTAGCCAATGCGGTGCACCCGAACGACCGGCTGCTCGAGGAGACCCTGGTCTTCGCGAAGGACCTGGCCGAGCGCAGCGGGCTCGCGCTGGCGCTTGCCAAGGTGGCGCTCGATCCGGCGCCGCCGGCGGCCGACGGCATGATCGGCTTCTACCACCGGCTGGCCTCCCAGGCGTGCCACGACGACCCGGTCTACAAGCAGCAGGCCGGCAGCTACACCAAGAAGGGCGGCGATGACTGAGGGTGCAGCCGAGGCGACTGCGCGGGTCGCGGTGGTCGGAGCCGGGCTGATCGGCCGCAGCTGGGCCGTAGTCTTCGCGCGCGCCGGGCACCAGGTCCGGCTCTTCGACCAGGACGGCGCCCGGGTCCGCGAGGCGCTCGACTGGATCGGCTCGACCCTCGCCGAGATGCAGGGGGTCGACCTGCTCGGGGACGCCGCGGCTACGGCCGCCCGGGTCGCGGGCGCGGACACCCTGGCCGAGGCCGTCGCCGGCGCGGCCTGGGTGCAGGAGTGCACGCTCGAGCGGATCGAAGAGAAACGCGCCGTCTTCGCCGAGCTGGACCGTGCGGCCCCGCCCGAGGCGGTGCTTGCCAGCTCCTCGTCCGGACTTGTGCCCTCGGGCTTCACCGAGGCGCTGGCCGGGCGGCACCGCTGCCTGCTGGCCCACCCGATCAACCCGCCGCACCTCGTGCCGCTGGTCGAGATCGTCGGTGCGCCCTGGACCGGGGAAGCGGTGATCGAAAGGGCGATGCGCTTCCAGGCCGCGGCCGGGCAGAAGCCGATCCGCGTCGGCGAGATCGCCGGGTTCGTCGTCAACCGCCTGCAGGGGGCGCTCCTGGACGAGGCCTTCCGCCTCGTCGAGCAGGGGCACGCGAGTCCTGACGATGTCGACCGGGCCATGGTGCACGGCCTGGCGCAGCGCTGGTCCTTCATCGGCCCGTTCGAAACCATCGACCTCAACGCCCCGGCCGGCGTCGAGGACTACGCCGCGCGCTACGGCACCATGTACTTTGAGATGCATCGGGAGCGGGGCGCACCCAAGCCCTGGGACCCCTCGGCGGTCGAGCGTGTCGCCGCCGCGCGCCGCGCGTCGCTGCCGCTGGAGCGGCTGCCCGAGCGCCAGGCCTGGCGGGACAGCGCGCTGATGCGGCGGACCGCGGCGCGCGCACCGGAGGGCTCGTGAGCGCTACGGCCTCCGGCCGCCCTGTGCTGCTGGTGACCGGCGCAAGCCGGGGCATCGGCGCGGCCACGGCGCGACTCGCCGGCGAGCGCGGCTATGACGTCTGCGTCAACTACAACAGTTCCCGGCAAGCCGCCGAGGCGGTCGCCGATGACGTCCGCAGCGCTGGTGGCCGGGCGGTCGCCGTGCAGGCCGACGTCGCCTGCGAGGACGCCCTGCTGCGCCTCTTCGAGACGGTGGACCGGGAGCTGGGGCCGCTCCGCGCCCTGGTCAACAACGCCGGCACGACGGGCCAGGCGGGGCGCCTCGAGTCGCTGGCCGCAGAGACGCTGCAGCGGGTGCTCGCCCTCAACGTCACGGCCACCGTCCTGGCCTCCCGGGAGGCCGTGCGGCGGATGTCGCGGTCGCACGGCGGCGCAGGCGGGGCGATCGTCAACGTCTCCTCCCGGGCTGCGACACTCGGCGGGGCCGGCGAGTGGCTGCACTACGCTGCCTCCAAGGGCGCGGTCGAAAGCTTCACGCTGGGCCTCGCAAGAGAGGTCGCCGCCGAAGGCGTCCGCGTCAATGCCGTGAGCCCAGGCCTGATCGAGACCGAGATTCATGCCGCGGCCGGCGGCGGCGACCGCCTGTCCCGGCTTGTCGTCGACGTGCCGCAGGCGCGGGTCGGTACTGCCGAGGAGGTCGCCCGGGCGATTCTTTGGCTGCTTGGCGGGGAATCGAGTTATGTAGCGGGGGCCTCCCTGCCAGTCGCCGGCGGCCGGTGAACGCGGCTCGGCGGGCCCGCGAAGCTGCGCTCCGGGCGCGTGAAGTCAGTCGGTCGACCGGGGATGGCGGCGTCGGCCCCCTGCCGCATCGCGTGCATTTTCGGCGGTGAGTTTCTATTCTGATCGTGCCCCGGCGACCCTGCCGCGGGCAGACACGCCGGATGATCGAGGACCAGAAGCACGATGAACATTCGCCGCTCGCCGACGGCCAGTATGATCTCGGAGCGGGCGGGCGTCTCGAAGTCGACGGTCTCCAGGGCGCTCAAGGGGCACCCGAGCATTCCGAAGTCGACCCGCGACCGGGTCCTGGCGATCGCCCGAGAGCTGGGCTACGAGCCGAATGCCATGGCGCGAAGCCTTGTGACCCTGCGCAGCGGCGTCATCGGCTACGTCATCGGCGAGATCGAAAACCCCTTCTACCAGGAGCATCTCGAGCGCCTGACCAAGATCACGGCCGAGCGCGACATGCAGCTCATGCTGTTCCAGGTGGCGCGCGACGGCGACCTTGCCGACGTCGTGCCGAGCATGGCGCGCTACCGCCTGGAGGGCTGCATCGTCATCGCGTCGGTGCCCACCTCGCGCGAAGCGATCGACGCCTGCGCGCGCTACTCGATACCGGTCGTCCTGCTAAACCGTGTCGTGCGAGACGGCGCCGCCTCCTCGGTGCTCTGCAACAGCCGCGCCGGCGCGCAGGAGATCGCCCGCTTCCTGGTCGAGGGCGGCCACCAGCGCATCGCCTTCCTGCGCGGGCGGCCAGGCTCGGTCGTCAGCGAGGACCGGGAGCTCGGCTTCAGGGAAGGGCTGGCCGCCGCCGGAGCACCGCTGTTCGCCGAGCAGACCGGGCACTTCCGGTTCGAGGCGGCCTATCAGGCTGCGGTCGAGCTGCTGCGGCGGACGCCGCGGCCGGATGCGATCTTCGCCGCCAGCGACCTCATGGCCTTCGGCGTCCTCGACGCGATGCGCGACCTCGGGCTCAAGGCGCCCGACGACGTCTCCGTCGTCGGCTTCGACGACATCCGGGCGGCATCCTGGCCGGCCTATCGTCTGACGACCTTTGCGCAGCCGGCGGCGGCCATGCTGGAGCGCGCGGTCGACCTGCTGGCGGCGCGGGCCGGCGCCGTCGACCGGCCGCCGGAGTCGATATTCATCAGCGGCGCCCTCCGCGTCCGGCGCTCGGCGCGCCTGCCGGCCTCCTACCGCGAGGAAGGCCGCGAGACCTCCGGCGACATAGCGGCGGCGCTTCCCTAGAGGTTGCCGCGGCGAAAGGGCGATTGAGGCCAGCTGGCCGGCCGGGCACGGTCCGGCGCTGCTTCGCGCTGTCGGCTGGCTGTACGTTCCGGTGCCGGAGTGTCGGAAAACCTGATAGCGGGCGGATGCCGCGCTCGGGCCGCAAGGTGGCCTGAACGGCCGCTTCCGGCAATCTCGGTTCGCTGGCGCAGTTCTTGCTCGATCGCTGCCGGGCCGCGCGAGGTCCGCTCGGGCGGCGCCGAACCAACGGGACCGGCGGCCGGGTCGGACTGCGGCCGGGCGGCCGGTCGTGGAGAAGGCGACAGCGCAATGGTCGAAGAAAGGACACCGCACCGCTCACCCGACGTCACCGGACGCCCCCCTGCCAGGTACCGCCTGCTCGCAGCCTGCCTTTGCCTCGCCGGCGCCCTCCTGGCTGCGCCGGAGGCCCGGGCCGTAGTCTCGACGTCCGGGATCATCGAGATCGACGACGGCCTCGACCGCAGCACGACCGACATACAGTACTTCGACATCTCGGCCCCGGCTATCGACGCCGACTTCCTGATCAGCGTCGTCTCTCCCACGCCCACGGACTCCATCGCGGCGGCGCTCTTCGGCCTGACCCCGGGCGGCGACTTCTCGCCGCTCATCGAGATCGAGGGCGGTGCCCCGGGTCTCGACAGCTTCGTGATGACCAACAGCCTGGGGGTCGGCAGCTACGCCTTCGTCGTCGGGCTCTTCGAACTTTCGCTCGGCGAGTACCCGCCGTTCCAGACCGACCCCAACACGCCGACGGGGATCGCCTCGATCGAGTATGAGATCAGCATCACCGGCTTCGACGACAGGGTGACCTTCACCTGTCGGCGCGAAGGCAATCTCGACGGCAGCGAGACCTTCCAGGCCTTCGTGCCCGGCGCCTTCTGCCCGCCGCCGCCGACGGTCGTCGACGAACCCGCCGCGGCCCTTTTACTGCTCGCCGGCCTGGCGGGCCTCGGTGGCCTCCTTCTGGTCCGGGGCCGCCGCGCCGCGCAAGCGACGTAGCCCGCACAGGCTCACAGGTCGCCGGTCGGCAGAGCAGGCTGGCTTCCGTCGACCTGCTGGCATACTGATCCGGGGGGCGATCCGCGATCGGCAGGCCCCTCGCCGGCCGATCGTTCGATGCCGCTGCCTTGCCACGCACGGAAAAAGGAGATCCCATGACCTTTCTCGTCCCCTGGACGGCGCAGCTTCTGTCGGTTCTGCGCATCATGTCCGGCTTGCTGCTGCTGCAGCACGGCACGACCAAGTACCTGGGCTTTCCCGAAGGTCCGATGAACGACGTGGCGCCCTTCACGATGAGCGGCGTGGCAGGCATGCTGGAGCTGGTCGGCGGCCTTCTCCTGATCGTCGGTCTCTTCACCCGGCCGGTCGCCTTCATCCTCTCCGGCATGACGGCGGTCGCCTATTTCTATGCCCACGCCGGGCGGAGCTTCTTTCCGATTCTCAACGGCGGCGAGCTCGCGGCGCTCTACTGCTTCGTCTTCCTCTACCTGGCAGCGGCCGGCGGCGGCGCCTGGGGCCTCGACCGGCTCCGCCACCGGTAGCAGGGCGCGCAGGCTCGGCATCCCGGCGGCGGCCTTAGCGAGCAGGATCCGCCGGCGCCGCTCATACTTTCCAAACCATTGGTCTCCATGCTCGTGCAGTGGTTCGTACGAGCAAGCCCAGCTTCCGCGCGATTCTTGTCGTGGCCTTTTGCCTGGGGGGAGGGGGGGCGGCGCTGCTCGATCAGTTCTACGCCGACCCGGCTACGCTGCCGCCGGCCGGCGGCGGCGACGTCCTGCAGGGCCGGGTGACGCAGGTCCGCGACGGCGATACCATCGAGGTCCGCGGCGTCGCGGTGCGCCTGGAGGGGCTGCACGCTCCCGAGCTCGACGACCTCGGCGGTCTCGCCGCCCAGCGCTTCATGGAGCGGCACGCTTTCGGCCAGACGGTCCGCTGCGACCTTTCCGGCGACAGCTCCTACGACAGAATGATCGGCGTCTGCTTCTCGGCGGGGGCGGACATCGCCGACGCCCTGGTGCTGGCCGGCCTCGGCAGGGACTGTCCGCGCTACAGCGGCGGGCGCTACCGGTCCCTCGAGACGACGGAGGGCCGGCTCCTCGAGTTGCCGGGGTACTGTTTGAGATAGCGCCCCCTGCCGACCGTCGCGCCGGCGCCTTGCGCGCCGTCACGACAAGGGCAGGTCAGGCGGCGCCGCGTGCCTTGCGGGTGCGCTTCGCCCGGATCGCGATCTGCTTGTCGGGCGACCGCCTGGTCTCGAAGGCACCGCTCTTCTCGACCAGCGTGCTGAGCTTGGCGTGCCCGAAGCTGCGCGGGTCGAAATCGGGCGCGATGTTGCCGATGCGGCTGCCGACGGCGCTGAGCGGGGTCCAGCCCTCCTCGTCCTCGGCCCCGGCCATGGCCTTCAGGATCACCGGCACGGCCTTGCTGGCGGGCTCCTTCCTCTGGTCCGGCGCCGGCGCGGCCGCCTTGCCCGAGGCGGCGACGGCGGTCGCCGGCGGCTCGACGAGGTTCTCGACGTAGATGAAGCGGGTGCAGGCGTTGCGGAAGGCCTCCGGCGTCTTGCGCTCGCCGAAGCCGTAGACGGCCAGCCCGTCCTCGCGGAGCCGCTGCGCCAGGCGGGTGAAGTCGCTGTCGGAGCTGACCAGGCAGAAGCCGTCGAGCCGGCCCTTGTACATCAGGTCCATGGCGTCGATGACCAGGGCGATATCGGCGGCGTTCTTGCCGGTGGTGTTGCTGCGCTGCTGATGCTGGAGGATGGCCAGCGACTGCACGGCGCCGTCCCAGCCGCCGAGGCGGCCGCCGGAGAAGTCGCCGTAGATCCGCCGCACGTTCGCCTCGCCGAGCGCGGCGATCTCGTCGAAGATCGCGGCGGCGTAGCGGGCGCTGGTGTTGTCGGCGTCGATCAGCACCGCCAGGCTGCGGCTCTCGCCCGTCGCATCCGCCATCAACCTTGCCCTCCACTGGCCTCGAGGTTCGGCTTGCCCTTGACGCTGATGCGATGCAGCAGGCGGGAGTCTTTCGGGCCGGTCGCCGGCTCGATCAGGCTGGCCGAGTGTAGGGTCGCCCAATTGTCCCAGATCACCAGGTCGCCGGCCGCGTAGGGGTTGGCGTAGCGGTAGCGCTCCTGCGTCGCGTGCTGCTTCAGCTCGTCGAGCAGCCCCAAGGCTGCCTCATCCTCCATCCCGACGATGCCGAAGGAGCTGCCGGCCACGGCATAGAGCGCCTTGCGCCCGGTCGCCGGGTGGGGCAGCACGAGCGGGTGATAGACGTTCCTGACCTGCCGCTTCTGCTCCTCGGTCAGCGGCGTCGCCGAGGTGCGCGAGCCCTCGGTCTGGAAGGACATCGACCGCCAGCTCCGCATGTCAGCGGCGTCGCCGAGGTGCGCGAGCCCTCGGTCGGATCGGAGCGGTTGCCGTAGTGGTGCAGGACCTGCAGCCCCTCGAGCTCGGCCTTCCGGTCCGCCGGCAGGTCGTCGTAGGCGGCGACCATGTCGCAGAACAGCGTCTCGCCGCCCCGCTCCGGCACCTGCAGGGCGTGGACCAGGGTCGCGCTCGCCGGTTCCGCCTCGTAGGACATGTCGGTGTGCCAGTAGGCGGCGCCGTCGTAGATGCCGATCGGCCGCCCGTCCCGGAACAGGTTGGACAGCAGCAGGATCTCGGGGCAGTCGGGATGGCGCAGCTCGGTCTTGATGTGCGGCTGCGGGCGGCCGAGGCGCCGGGCGAAGCGGACGAACTGCTCGGGCGTCAGGCGCTGGTCGCGGAGCGTGACGACGCCGTGGGCGTAGAGCGCGTCCAGCACCCGGCGCAGCGTCGCCGGATCGTCGTCCGCCACTTGCAGGCCGCAGAGCTGAACGCCGAACGTCCTGCGTTCCGATCTCCTGCGGCCCGCCTCGGCGGGTTCCTCGCGCGCGAACATGACAGCCTCCTCAGGCAGCCTTTCCCCGCGCTCATGGTAGAGGAAGCGCGCCGGGGAGTCCGGGAAGAAGAGGGCTCGCAGCGGCTGAAACCGTCTTGCGCTACCCTACGCGGCGCCGGCCGGGTCTGCCGGAGGCTGGCACCCGTTTCGACGTCGGCAGGGGGCGCTCGCGGTCCCTCGAGGAAGCTACCGCGGGCGTCGGGCCAGGCGGGTCTCGCGGATCACGATGTAGAGGCCGCTGGCGATGATCACGGCGGCGCCCGCGTAGGTCCAGTCGTCGGGAATCTCGCCCCAGACCAGCCAGCCGAGCAGGCTCGCCCAGACCAGCGCCGTGTAGTCGAAGGGTGCCACGATCGCCGCGGGCGCCTGGCGGAATGCCTGGGTGATCAGCATCATGGAAAGCGTCCCGAAGACGGCCTGGGCGAGGAACAGCGGCAGGTGCGGCGCCTGCAGGGGCTGCCAGGCGAAGGGCACGGCCAGGCCGCTGAACAGCAGCGGAAAGAGCACGACGTAGACGGTCATCGTCCAGGCGCCCTCGCGCCGGTCGATCCAGCGCGCGCTGATCATGAAGAGGGCATAGGAGAGCGCCGTGCCGACGACGTAGAGCGAGGCCGGCTGGAATGTCGTGCCGCCGGGCCGCACGATGATCAGCACGCCGAGGAAGCCGACGATCACCGCCGTCCAGCGGCGCCAGCCGACGCTCTCGCGCAGCAGCGGCACCGAGAGGGCGGTGATGAAGATCGGCGCCGCGAAGATCAGCGCCGTCGCCTCCGCCAGCGGCAGTACCGCCAGCCCGGAGAAGAACAGGCCGGCGCCGCCGGTGAGCAGCAGCCCCCTAAAGGCGTGGAGCCTCAGATGCGACGTCCGCAGCGCGCTCCGGCCGCCGAGCGCCAGCACGGTCGCGACGATCATCGGCAGCGCGAAGGCGTTGCGGACGAAGAGGATCTGCAGCGGCGGATAGTGAGCGGTCAGCGCCTTCGCCAGGGCGTCGTTGACGACCAGGCCCGCGACCCCGACGCACATGAGCCCAATCGCCGGGGCGAGCGGGCGGCCGCCCTGCGACGGGTGCCCGTTCACGCCGGCGCCAGGCCGAGCCTGAGCGCCGCCGCGAAGACGATCACCCAGCGATAGCGCGGCTGCGCCGGCTTCCCGCTCATTCCCTCCAGACCCTTCTCGCGTCTCGGCCGGGAGACTACGGGAACGCCGGCTCGGCAAGCACCCCCATCGCGTCATGCCGGGCGCGCGAATATCTCCTGGCTGCGCAATAGGCGGCCGAGGCGGGCTGCAGGCCTCGACCTGCGCTCAGTCGTCTCCGCCGCGGGCGGGGAAGAAGGGACAGCCGCCGCGGCTTTCGGCCGAGGCCGGGTCGGCGGCGCGGGTGCAGGGCGTTGAGCGATCCGGGCGGCGCGTGGGCGCCGAGGCAATGCCAGGGGTTGAAGGACAGGCGATCGCCGAGCGCGTCCTCGTGCCGGCGCGGCTGCAGGAAGAAGTCGAAGCCGATCGGCCCCTGCTCGAGCGCCGCCCGCAAGCGGGCCCGGAAGTCGCGCCCGCTGACGCGCCGGCGCCGGAGCGTAGCGGCATCGGGGGAGGGGGCGTCGCACGATCTCGAGCGGCATTGGTCGGTCCTCGCGCCGGTTAACCGGGACATAGGCGGCAGATCGTACCGGACACAGGGCTAACACGTCCTGGCAGGCGTAGCCGCGGGGAGACGGTCCTGTCGTCGAAGGAGCGTAGGGGAGTGGAGGAGGGCAGGCGGTTCGTACGCGGCCTGTCGGAGGGGCGGCGGCCATCGAGCGCGCAGCTGCGACGCGCGGTCGCGGTCTTGGCGCTGCGCCGCGGCCAATCGTTAACGTCGCTGTCGCTCTCTTGGTTAATGCATAGTATAGATTATGACCACATCGGACCGAAACCCCGTGAAACGGCCCGAAGAAATGTAAGGATCTGTAAATGATTTTGGCGAGAATGCGGTGACAGTGTTTAGAACGCCGCAATTTGGTCGGAAATTCGAACTTTTAAAGATCGCAGATCCTTTCTGGGCTTTCTTATTCGATGCAGTAGTCGTTTTACCGCTGATTAACAGGTGAGGGCCTATTCCAGCTCCAACAGAACCCCCTGTCTAGTTGGAGCCGCCCATGTCCCCCCAGTCCTCTACCGACCGTATTTTGACCCTCGCTGTGCGGCAGACCGTCCAGGGCGACCCGCTCGCCCTGCTTCTGGGCGCCGCCGGGCTCTACCTGCCCGTCGTCGCGAGCGTGTCGGGCGACGAGTCCGGTTCGCTGCAGCTCGTCAGCTTCGAGCTGCCCGAGGATCTCGACCTGTCCCGCCTGCTGCTGATCGTCGCCGGTGGTGACGCCGGCCAGAGCGCGACCGTCGAAGGCCTCTGGCTGGGCGACACGCCGCTCGACGCCGATCAAGTTGGCGCAACGCTGTCCGCCGGGCAGTCGCTCGCGCTGACGCTTCCGGGCTTGGCCCCCTCCGGCCCGACGGCGCCCGAAGGTGCGATCGTCGGCACGGCGGGTGACGACGTGCTGACCGGCACGGCCGGGGACGACGTCCTGTTCGGTGCCGAGGGCGCCGACACGATGATCGGCGGCACCGGCGACGACACCTACTACGTCGATAATGCCGGCGACCGGATCGTCGAGGGCTACGGCGCCGCGACCAACGGCTACGACACGGTGATCAGCACGGTCGACTACGCGCTCGAGGACAGCGCCTGGGTCGAGACGCTGCAGGCGGGCAGCGACGCCGGCCTCAGCCTGACCGGCAACAAGGGCTACAACGTCATCGTCGGCGGGGCCGGCGACGACCGTCTCGACGGTGGCGCCGGCAACGACACGCTGTTCGGCGGGGCTGGCGACGACATCCTGATCGCCGGCGCCGGCAGCGACACGCTGGACGGCGGCGAGGGCAACGACACCGCGCTCTACATCGGCAATGCCTCGGACTACACGGTCACGAAGCTCGCCGACGGCCGGGTCAAGATCACCGGCCCCGGTGCCTACGACTATCTCAGCAACATCGAGGCCCTGCAGTTCGCCGACAAGCGCGTCGAGCTCTCGGAAGGAACCGCGGCGCCGGTCATAGCGGCGGCGGACGACCATGGCGAGCTGCTGGAGGACGGCAGCATCCGTCTCGACCTGCTTGGCAACGACGAGGGACGGGACCTTCTGGTCACCGGCTTCCAGGCGACCACCACCCAGGGCGGCCAGGTCACCTTCAACCAGGACGGCAGCTTCACCTACCGCCCGGCCCAGGACTTTCATGGCACCGACAGCTTCACCTATCAGGTGACCGACAGGAATGGGGCCACGGCAAGCGCCACCGCGACCCTCAACGTCGCCGCCGTCAACGACGCACCGCTCGCCCGGCCCGACGCCTTCGAAGTCGTCCACGGCGAAGCCTTCCATGGCCAGGGGCTGCTCGCCAACGACAGCGATGTCGATGGCGACCCCCTGTCGGTCTCCGACTTCGACGCCGTCTCTGCCGGAGGCGGCACGGTCGAGGTCGCGGCCGACGGCAGCTTCACCTACAAGCCCGCCGACGGCTTCTCCGGCGAGGACAGCTTCACCTACACGCTGGACGACGGGCAGGGCGGCACGGCCATCGGGACCGTCACTCTGACGGTCGCCGCCCCCTCCGGCCCGACGGCACCGGAAGGTGCGATCGTCGGCACGGCGGGTGACGACGTGCTGACCGGCACGGCCGGGGACGACGTCCTGTTCGGTGCCGAGGGCGCCGACACGATGATCGGCGGCACCGGCGACGACACCTACTACGTCGATAATGCCGGCGACCGGATCGTCGAGGGCTACGGCGCCGCGACCAACGGCTACGACACGGTGATCAGCACGGTCGACTACGCGCTCGAGGACAGCGCCTGGGTCGAGACGCTGCAGGCGGGCAGCGACGCCGGCCTCAGCCTGACCGGCAACAAGGGCTACAACGTCATCGTCGGCGGGGCCGGCGACGACCGTCTCGACGGTGGCGCCGGCAACGACACGCTGTTCGGCGGGGCTGGCGACGACATCCTGATCGCCGGCGCCGGCAGCGACACGCTGGACGGCGGCGAGGGCAACGACACCGCGCTCTACATCGGCAATGCCTCGGACTACACGGTCACGAAGCTCGCCGACGGCCGGGTCAAGATCACCGGCCCCGGTGCCTACGACTATCTCAGCAACATCGAGGCCCTGCAGTTCGCCGACAAGCGCGTCGAGCTCGTCCCGGGCACGACGACGCCCCTGGCCCTCGGCGACGACCAGGCCGACCTCCAGGAGGATGGTTCGGTCCGGCTGGACCTGCTGGCCAACGACGAGGGCGAAGACCTGGTCATCACCGGCTTCGACGCGACCTCCGACCAGGGCGGCACGATCCTTCGCAACGAGGACGGCAGCTTCACCTACCGCCCGGCCCAGGACTTTCACGGCACCGACAGCTTCACCTACCAGGTGACCGACAGGAACGGCGCCACGGCAAGCGCCACCGCGACCCTCACCGTCGCCGCCGTCAACGACGCGCCCGAGGCGCAGGACGACCATATCGACACCCAGGAAGACACGACCATTCGTATCGATGTGCTGGCGAACGACCGGGACCCGGACGGCGATGCCTTGACGATTGCCGGCTACGATGCCACCACTGCCCGCGGTGGCAGCGTCATGGTTAACGAGGACGGCAGCTTCAGCTACACGCCGGCTGCCGATTTCAATGGAACCGACAGTTTCGTCTATCAGGTCAAGGACGCGTCCGGTGCGGTCAGCTCGGCGACCGTCACCGTCGTCGTGGCGGCGGTCAACGACGCCCCGGTGGCGCGCGACGACACGATCGAAAGCGAGGAGGACACGAGTGTACGTATCGACGTCTTGGCCAACGACAGCGACGTGGATGGGGATGTCTTGAGGGTCAGCTGGTACCAGTCGATGACCGACAAGGGCGGCTCGGTCGTGCTCCAGGAGGACGGCAGCCTCGTGTACACGCCGGCCTCGAACTTCAGTGGCACGGACAGCTTCGCCTACAAGATCGCCGACGCCAAGGGCGCGATCGGGGCGGCCATGGCGATGATCCTGGTCGCCGCGGTCAACGACCTGCCCGAGGCACAGGCCGACAACTTCGACGTCTCCTACGGCCAGGTCTTCTCGACCAACGGCGTCCTCGACAACGACACGGACGTCGACGGCGACACCCTGGCCGTCGTGGCCTTCGATGCGGTCTCGGCCCACGGCGGCGCGATCGACATGGCCGCGGACGGCAGCTTCAGCTACACGCCGGCCGAGGGCTTCATGGGGGAGGACGTGTTCAGCTACACCGTCGGTGACGGCCAGGGCGGCGCCGCGACCCAGCTGGTCACCCTGAAGGTCGCACCGCCGGCCGGTGCGATCGTCGGCGGCGACGGCGCCGACAGGCTGCAGGGCACTGCGGGCGCCGACATCTTCTTCGGCGGGCCGGGTGCGGACGAGATGATCGGCGGCGCCGGCGACGACACCTACTACGTCGACAATGCCGGCGACCGGATCGTCGAGGGCTACGGCGCCGCGACCAACGGCTACGACACGGTGATCAGCACGGTCGACTACGCGCTCGAGGACAGCGCCTGGGTCGAGACGCTGCAGGCGGGCAGCGACGCCGGCCTCAGCCTGACCGGCAACAAGGGCTACAACGTCATCGTCGGCGGGGCCGGCGACGACCGTCTCGACGGTGGCGCCGGCAACGACACGCTGTTCGGCGGGGCTGGCGACGACATCCTGATCGCCGGCGCCGGCAGCGACACGCTGGACGGCGGCGAGGGCAACGACACCGCGCTCTACGAGGGCAAGGCGGCCGACTACACGGTCAACTACGCCAGCGACGGCAGGGTCGTGGTCAAGGGCGAGGGCACCTACGACTATCTCAGCAACATCGAGAATCTGCAGTTCGCGGATCAGACCTTCGCCCTGGAGAGCGGTGGCGGGACTACCGAGCCACCCGCGCCGGGCGACGGCGATAGCGCGCCGTCGAAGCCGCCGGTGACCAGCCCGCCGCCCAGCGGTCCGACCGCCGGGGTCGTGACCGGCCCGCAGATCGTCCAGGCCCAGGGGGCCGGCGAGATCGTCGGCATGCAGATCGCCAGCCAGTCCGGCCAGGCGGCAGCGGCCCAGACGATGACGATCGGCCAGGTCTTCGCGGCCGGCGACCTGCAGCCCGGCCAGGGACTGGTGGCACGCATCGGCGACGCCGACGTGCCCGTACAGGTCGACGTCAAGGCGCTGAACGACGACGGCTCGGTGCGTCACGCGGTGCTGAGCTTCGAGGCACCGGCCCTGTCGGCCGGCGAAAGCCTGGACGTCATGCTGAAGCAGGGCGCCGCCGCCTCCGGCTCGACGATCGACCCGCTCTCGGCGCTCCAGGCCCAGGGCCACGACCTGAAGCTCGAGGTGAGCGTGCAGGGCGGCAGCCCGGTCGTGCTCGACATGGAGAGCCTGCTCGCCCAGGCGAAGCAGAACGGCACGCTGGAGACCTGGCTGTCCGGCCCCGAGGCGACGGAAGTCCGCTTCTCGGCCGCGATCAACGACAGCCTGGAGGCCCGCTTCGACGTCCGCGTCAACGCCGACGGCTCGGTCCGCTCCAGCGTCACGGTCGCCAACGAGTGGGGCTACAAGGAGGGCGTCACCGCCCAGACCTACGACGCACGGATCCTGGTCAACGGCAGCGAGGCCTTCAAGGTCGACGACCTGAACCACTACGAATGGTCGACCTGGCGCGAGGTCGTGACGACCGAGGCCGATGGCAGCGTCAACCTCGGCGCCGTCGAGCCGGTTCGCGTGCTCCGCGACATGGCCTACATGATCGAGACCGGCGCCCTGCCTCGCGTCGACACCTCGATCGGCATCGAAGCGAGCGTGCTGGCGACCTTTGGCAAGCTGCTCGACACCAAAGACTTCGGCCCGCTCGGCGCGGGCAGCATCTACCAGTACATGCCCGGCACCGGCGACCGCCCGGACATCGGCATGCTGACCGAGTGGGCCATGGCCTACCTCCAGAGCCAGGACCCGCGGGCCGAGGCCCTGATGATGGCCAACGCCGAAATGGCCGGCTCGGTGCCGTGGCACTTCCGGGACGCAGGGACCGGCGAGTACGTCAGCGTCGACGACCATCCGAAGCTGTGGCTCGACAGCCGCGGCGGCTCAAGCAACTACGGCGACGACGCGCCGCCGGTGCTGCTCAAGGGGTCGGGGGGCGGCTTCACGATCGACTCGTCGCACCAGCCCGACCTGTCGTTCCTCGCTTATCTGCTCAGCGGCGACGCCTACCATCTCGAAAACCTGCAGGCGCAGGCGGCTACCAACCTGGCCCGGATTGCGCCTGACTACCGTGATTTCGGAGAGGAGATCATCGGCGCGAGCAATCAGGCGCGCGGCCAGGCTTGGTCGATGCGGACCCTGTCCAACGCGGCCTGGATCTCTCCGGAGGACAGCGAGCTGAAGGAGTACTTCGAGGATCGGCTGCAGAGCCACCTCGACGGTTTGGTGAAGCACTACATCACCGACGGCGCCATGAAAGACACGGGCGAGGTCGAGGGCTGGCTCGAGACGACCTATGGCATTCGGGGAGCCATCGGTCCTTGGCAGAACAACTACTTCGCCACCGTGATGGACATGATCGCCGGGCGGGGCGAAGAAGCGGCGGGCCAAATTCTGCAGTGGCAAGCCAACTTCATCGCGGGCCTTTGGCTGAACGGTGACCAGGGGTACGACCCGCTCTACGCAGCGCCCTACAGCCTGCACGTCTTCGACGGCTCCAGCGGCAACGTGCTCACGGGCGATCGCTTCACCACCTGGGAGGAGCTGTTCCAGCACTCCTACACGGCGGAGGGGCAGGCGGGTGCGGATCTCGAGCTGAAGGACGGGCTGGAGGCCGCCTCGTTCGGCGGGCCCGGCGCGAGCGGCTATGCCGCTCTGGCCCGTGCGGCGCTCGCCGGCTTGGTTACCCAGGGAGTCTGGGAAGGGAGCGAGGCCTTCGGCTTCGCCGTCGAGCACTCGCAGACGGTGGACGGTGATTTCACGCGGACCAGCAAGTTCGCGGTGATGCCCGAGTTCGCCGACGGCTCGACCCTCAAGGCCGCCGACATGCACGTCGGCGGGGCCGGAGCGGACATCATGGTCGGCACGGACGTCAACGAGCTCTATGCCGGCAGCGACGGCGACGACACGATTGAGGGGCACGGCGGCATCGACATGCTCTACGGGGGCCGCGGCAACGACATTCTCCGGGGCGGTGCAGGCGACGACCAGATGTTCGGCGGCGACGGCGACGACGTGCTCGACGGGGGGCCGGGCAACGACCTGATGAAGGGCGGCAAAGGCGCGGACCGCTTCGAATTCTCGGCCGGCAACAGCGGCAACGACATCATCATCGACTTCGATGTCTCCGAGGACCGGATCGGTACGCAGGGCGGCTACAGCCTTTCCTCGGATGCAAGCGGCAACGCCCTGGTGCTCTTCGACGACGGCGGCGAGGTCTTGCTGATCGGAGTCCAACTCGACGAGCTCCAGGGGTCGCACTTCTACGGGATGTAGCTGCCGCATCCGCTGCCTCCCGGGCACCGTGGGCCCGGCGGCCACCGCCGCCGGGCCCATTCTTTTCGTCGGCCTGCGGAACCGATTCTCCGCCCGCGCGCTAGACTTGCACCGACCATGCTTCAGCGGCATGAGGGCGTCGGTTCGTGTTGCAAGGGGGGCGAAGTGGAGCAGGAGACGGCAGTTCTTGCGCCATCGGCGCAGGCGGTGGCGGGTCCGCGCGCGACGGAGTTTTGCTGTCCGCGTTGCGAGGGGCGGCCGCCGCTCGATCGGGTCGATCAGGCGCTCGTTTGCGCGAGTTGCGGGACCCCGTATCCGATCGTCAGGGGCATTCCGGTCCTCATCAACGACGACAACAGCGTTTTCGCCGTCTCCGACTACGAGTCCAGCGAAGTCTATCGGGGCGACGGCTACGGTACATCCACGGACTCGGCGTCGAAGCTGCGAAGCGCCTATCACCGCTTTGCCGGCTTCTTCCTCAATTTCGCGATCAAGCGCCGCCACCTGGATGCCGAGAAGGCCCTGGAGTCGATCACGGCGGAGCTTCCTGACGCACGCATCCTGGTGATCGGTGCGGGCGATGCGATCTACGAAGGCGAAGTCGACTACGTCTACACGGACGTGGCGTTCTCGAGGAACGCGGTCTGCATCTGCGACGCGCACGACCTGCCGTTCGCGGACGCGCACTTCGATGCGGTGGTGGCGGTCGCGGTGATGGAGCACGTTATCGACCCGCCCCGATGCGTTGCGGAGATTCACCGGGTTCTGAAGCCGCGAGGGTACGTCTATGCGGCCACGCCCTTCATGCAGCCGGTCCACATGGGAGCCTACGATTTCACCCGCTACAGCTATCTCGGCCACCGGCGACTGTTCCGGTGGTTCGACGACATCGAGAGCGGTGTCGCCCTCGGTCCCGGCGCCGCCGCCTCCTATGCGCTGCAATACCTGCCTCTCTGCTTCTCCGACAACGGCACCTACCGTCGGATCGTCAGGCTGCTGGCCTTGATCGCCGCCACGCCGCTGAAGCTGCTCGACCATTTCACCTTCAACAAGAAGGCGTCATACGACATGGCCGGAGGCGTGTTCTTCTTCGGCCGAAGGCGGAGCGCGCCGATCTCGGACCGGGAAATGATCCGGAACTACCGGGGCGCCATCAGAAAGGGTGCCTGAGGCGAGACAGCTGGCTCGGTGCCACAGGACCGGCTGGCTCGATGGGGGTGAGATGACGGCGCAGGTCGCGAGCGTTCCCTTTATCTGCGCTAGGCGAGAAGCGCTGGGCATAGGCTTCTCCGGAACGTCGACGGCCCGCTTCGGCCTCGACCTGACCGACGCCTCCGGTCGGCGCAACGGCGTCTTCTGGCGTTGGGAGGCCGAGGGCGACCGGGTGACGCTCGTCAACGACCACCTGGGCATGGCGCCGCTCTTCTACCACTCGGACGAGAGCCGCTTCATGGCTTCGCCCTCGCTGGCGAAGCTGCTCGAGCTGGGCGTACCGCGCGAGCTCGACGCCGAGGCGATCTGCGTCTTCCTCCGCCTCGGCTGGTATCTCGGCGAGGACACGCCCTTCCGCCACGTCAAGGTGCTGCCGCCCGGCGCGACGCTGGTTTGGCAGGCCGGACGACTCTCGCTCGACGCCGGAGAGGTCGTGCGCCGCGAGACGCCGATGACCTACGAGGCCGCGGTCGAGGGCTATGTCGATCTGTTCGGGCAGGCGATCGCGCGGCGCCCGGCGCCGCCCGGGGACTGTCTCGTGCCGCTGAGCGGCGGCGCCGACTCGCGGCACATCCTGCTCGAGCTCTGCCGCCAGGGACGGGCGCCGCGGCACGCCGTCACGGTGGTGCGCTGGCGCACCGAGGGCGACCAGGACTGGGAGTGCGCGGCCCGCCTGGCCGCGGCGGTCGGGGTCGAGCACGTCGCATTGCGGCCCTCGCGCTTCTACGCGCGCGAGGAGCTGCTGAAGAACCGGCTGACCGGCTTCCTCTCGGACGAGCACACCTTCCTCAATCCGATCCGCCGCTTCGCGCTCGGCCGCTTCGGCCATCTCTTCGACGGCATCGGTGGCGACATCCTGTCGGCCGGCCTCTACATCGACCGCGAGGCGACCGAGCTCTGCCGCCGCGGCGAGTTCGAGCGACTTGTTCCGCGGGTGCTGCGCTACGACGGCGGCCTGGACTTCCTGGCGCGCGCGCTGTTCGGCATCGCGCTCGACGTCGAGGCCGTGGCGCGCGAGCGGGTCGCGCGCGACCTCGCCCGTTGGCAGCAGGCGGCCAATCCGCTCGGCCTGTTCTATCTCATGTCCCGCACGCGGCGCGAGGTCGCGAGCGCGCCCTACGGCCTCTTCGCCGCAGTCGGCCAGGTTCACGCCCCCTATCTCGACCGGAACCTCTACGATCACCTGGCCGGGCTGCCGGCCGAGCATCTCTGGGACCACGGTTTTCACCGGGACGTCATCCGCCGCGCGTATCCGGAACAGGCCGATATCCCCTTCGCCGCGGGCGAGGCCAAGCCCTCCGCTGCCCAGAAGGGCTCTGCCGCGATGCAACTCCTCGGCTTCGCGGCCATGCGCTCGCCCTCGGCTACGGCCGGGCTCGCGAGGCTGGTCGCCCGGCAGGTGCGCGGCGGGGACGCCGGGCGATTCAACTGGCGCACCGCCTTCTATCTGTTGCAGCTCGACCGGCTGCGCGCCACGCCAAGGCCCGACGAGCCGAACCGCTGGCCGCTTGCCGAGGCCGGGTGACCGTGGGGCTGGCGAGCGAGGCGGAACGATCGGCCGGCTGATGCGTCATGACTGTTATCGGGGATGTGTGTTCGGGGGTGATGCGGGATGCAGGGTCGCGAAGACGCGAAGAAGAAGGCGTTGGTCCTGCTGACCGGTGGCGGGCACCTGTTCCAGACCCTGCTGCTCGTGCGCAAGATGGCCGGCCGCTTCGACTTCGACTACGCCGTGGTCGGCTGGGGCGGGCCGCCGAGCTTCGAAGGCTTGCCGCCGGGGCAGGTCTACAAGGTCGTCTCGCTCTCGAACTTCTCGCGCAACAGTCGGCTCGGCGACCTCTACGGCCTCTGCCTCGCCTTCGCCCAGTGCGTCCGCATTCTCGCGCGCTCCAGGCCCGACCTCGTCCTCGGGGTCGGCACCAACAACGTCCTGCCGCTGTTCCTGGCGGCCTGGCCGTTCCGCATCAAGCGCGTCTTCGTCGAGAGCATCACGCGGGTCGAGACGCCGTCGCGCACCGCGCGGATCGTCGCCCGCCTCGGCGTCGCGAACCGGCTCTACGTGCAGTGGCCGGGACTGGTCGGCAAGCTGCCCGGCGCCGCCTACAAGGGCAGCGTCCTATGATCTTCGTCACCGTCGGCTCGACGATGCCCTTCGACGAGCTGCTGCAGGAGATCGACCGGCTGGCCGGCGAGGACGCGCTCGGCGAGGAGGTGCTCTGCCAGACCGGGCACTCGGGCTACGAGCCGCGCCACTGCCGATTCTTCCGCTTCGAGAAGGGCCTCGACCGCCATTTCGAGGCGGCGAGCCTGCTGGTCGTGCACGGCGGCACCGGCTCGGTGCTGCAGGCGCTGCTGCTCGGCAAGCCCTTCGTCGCCCTGGCCAACCCTCGATCCGACGGCGACCATCAGGCGGAGTTCCTGGAGCGCCTGTCCGAGCAGACGCCCTTCCTGTGGTCGCGCGACGTCGGCGAGCTTCTGGCGCTGATCGAGCGGGCCCGCGCCGCCCGGCCCGCACCGCTCGCGCTGTCGACCCGCTCGGAGCTGGTCGACGACATGCTTTCCCTGCTGCGCTAGGCACGCGTGGGACCGATCCGGTGAAACCACGATGAGCAGCGACGGCAAGGGCGACGGCCGCTTCGGCGGCAAGACCGCCGAGCAGCAGATGCTGCGCGGCTCGGTCTGGATGATCGGGATGCGCTGGGTGATCCGCGGCATCGGCCTGGTCAGCACGCTGATCCTGGCCCGCCTGCTCGCGCCGGAGGACTTCGGCCTGGTCGCGATGACGCTGGCCGGCATGCAGATCCTGACCATCGTCTTCTCGGAATCGGGCCTTCGGCTGGCGCTGATCCGCCATCGCGACCCCCAGCGGGTGCACTACGACACCGCCTGGACGCTCAACCTGATCATCGCCGCCGGCGTCGCGCTGGCGATCGTCGCGGCGGCTCCCCTTGCCGCCGACTACTTCGACGAGCCGATGATCACCGGGCTGATGCGACTGCTCGCGCTGATGCCGATGATCCAGGCGCTGGAAAGCATCCGCACCGTCGACCTGCAGAAGCACCTGCGCTTCTCCGCCGACTTCCGCTTCAACATCGCGGTGAAGTTGGCCAGCTTCTGCGTCACCGTCGGCCTCGCCGTCTGGCTGCAGGACTACCGCGCGCTGGTCTGGGGCATGCTCTCGGGGTCCGCGGCGCGCGCCCTGATCAGCCATCTCGTCGCGCCGCACCGGCCCCGGCTCTCGCTGGGCCACGCGCGCGAGCTCTTCGGCTTCTCCATGTGGGTGCTGGTCTCCCAGCTCGGCGAGCACGCGACCGATCTTGCCGACCGGCTGATCGCGGGCCGGCTGTTCGGCGCGGAGACGGTCGGCTTCTATCACGTCGCCAGCGAGGTCGCGGTGGCGCCGGCGCGCGAGCTGACGGTCTCGATCGCCCGCGCGCTGCAGCCGGTCTACGCGCGCCTGACCGATGATCCGGCGGAGCTGGGGCGCAAGTACGCCGGCGTGCTGGGCATCATCGCGGCGGTCAGCCTGGCGCCCTCCTTCGGCCTCGCGCTGGTCGCCGATGACGCGGTGGCGCTGGTGCTCGGCGACAGGTGGCTGGCCTCGGCGCCGCTGATCGCCTGGCTGGCGCCGGCCTTCGCGCTGCATTTCCTGACCCGGACGAACTACACCGTGCTGCACGTCCTGGGCTACGCCCGGCGCGCCGCGGTGCTGCGCTGGCCGCTGGTCGCCGGCATCGTCCTGGCGATGTATCTCGGCGGCACGCACTACGGCATCGAGGGCGTGGCGGCCGGCCGCTTGGCCGCGCTGCTGCTGTTCCTGCCCTGGCCCTTCCTGATCACCGGCCGGCTGGTCAGCCTGGGCTTCGGCGACTACCTGGGCGCGCTCTGGCGGCCGCTCGCCGCGAGCGGTGCCATGGCGCTGGCGGTCTGGCTCGGCCACCAGGAGCAGTTTCCGCTGGTCCTGCGGCTGGTCCTCGACGTCGCGCTCGGCGCGCTCGCCTACGTCGCGGCGAGCCTCGTCCTCTGGCGTATCGCCGGCCGGCCCGAGGGCGCCGAGAGCTTCCTGCTGGCGCAGCTGCGAACGCGCCGGGCGGCATCGACATGAACAGGGGAGGGTGACGCCCGTGTCCCTGAAGCGCTCGCTGCGCGCCGGCCTCCACGGCCTCGGCGGCTACGGCCTCTATCACCGGCTGCGCAACCGCGACCGCCTGACCGTCGCGATGTTCCACCGCGTCCTGCCGCAGGCCGACCCGCGCTTCGCCGAGAGCGATCCCGCCTACACGGTCAGCCTGGCGCGCTTCGAGGACTACCTGGACTTCTTCGCGCGGCACTACGCGGTCGTCGACTACGCCGACCTGGCCGGGCGGCGGCCGCTGCCCCCGCGACCGCTGCTGATCACCTTCGACGACGGCTGGGCCGACACCGTCGAGGTCGCGCTGCCCGCCCTGCGCCGGCGCGGCTGGAACGCCCTCGTCTTCGTCGCCGGCTGCGCCGTCGGGCGCGCGCGGCCGTTCTGGCAGGAGGAACTGCTCGGCGCGGTGCGCGGCGGCCGCTTGACGGTGGAGCGCCTGGCCGGCGCGGCCGCGGAGCTGCTGGGCGAGCGCCCACCGCTGCCGCCCGGGGCCGGCGGGCTGGCCGCCGCCCGCAGCGTCGTCGCCAGCCTGGAGCGCCTGAACTGGGCCACGGTCGAAGACTGGGTGCTGGCACTGCCTGAGCTAGCCGGTGGCGGGGGCGCGCCGGCCATGGCCGACGCCGAGAGCCTGCGGGCGGTGGCGGCAACGGGCACGACGATCGGCGCCCACGGCCACAGCCACCGGCCGCTGACCCGCGTAGCGCCGGAGCAGGAGCTGGCCCGCGCCCGGAGCATCCTCGAGCCGATCGCCGCGGCCGGCCCGACCGGCGCGCTCGACAGCTTCTCCTTTCCCCACGGCCTCTACGATGCGGCCGCGGTGGCGGCGGTCCGGCGGGACGGCTACCGCTTCCTCTTCACCAGCGACGCCCACTTGAACGCGGCGGAGCCCGGGACGCTGGAGCAGGGGCTGATCGGGCGCATCGCCGTCGGCGGCGAGACCGCCACCCTGCCGGCACCGGCGCTTCCGGAGGGCAGGCTCTCCTCCTCGGAGCGGGCCAACTGGTTCTTCAACCGGCCGCCGGCGCCGTAGCGGAGGCCGCCGGGGCAGGCCAGCCGCGATCCGCTACCTGCCCGCGCCTGCAGCCTCCTCCGGGCCCTGCGAGACGAAGTAAAGGTACATCTCGCTGCCGTGGGGCTGCTCGCGCCGGTCCCGCCATTCCGCCTCGGCCAGGCGTGTCAACCCGACGTCGAGCAGGGTGGAGGGCCAGCGCAGGACGCCCAGCACCGGCCAGGCGGCCAGGTAGGCGGCGCGCTTGACCGGCCCGAAGCGGCGCCGGTCGGCGCGCCGCAGGCGGCGCCAGAGCGCGCCGGGATGGCGCAGCAGGGCGAGTCCGACAAGGCCGGAGCGGTAGGCGGCGAGGGCGAGCCTGTCGCCGGGGTTGCGACCGCGGGCGACCGGCGTGATCTCCGCGGCGTCGGCCAGGTTCGCGGTCAGCCACCGGACCCCGCCCCACGACTGGTTGGCGTACCAGGCGCGCCGCAGCGCGAAGCCATGCCGCCCCAGGGGCCTGGCCAGGTCGTCGGAGGTGAGGCGGCGCAGGTGGCCGGGATCCTCGAAGAAGAAGCGCCGGCCCTCGCCCTCGATACCGCCCTCGATGCGGGCGACCAGGCGCTGCTCCAGGCTGCCGGGGTTGCCGCAGGGCAGGATGTGGACCATCTCGCCGCCCGGGGCGAGCAGCGCCGCCATCTCCGCGAGCGTCGCCTCCAGGTCGAAGACGTGCTCGATGACGTGGTGCGTGAACAGCAGGTCGAAGCGCGTGCGCGATTCCTGCAGCTCGGCAGTCGTCGCGAAGCGGAGCCCGGGATGCTTCCGGCGCGCGCGCGCCAGCGCCTCGGGGCTGAGGTCGCAGCCCCAGACCTCGAGCTGGGGGAAGCGCCGGCTGATTGCGCCGGCGAACTCGCCCGTGCCGCAGCCGTAGTCGAGCAGGCGCAGGGGCCGGTTGCCGACGGCCTCACCGACGAATTCCAGGACCTTGTCGACCTTGACGCTCTCCCAGCGGTCCATGTAGCCGTCCTGGTAGCGGCGATCGTAGTAGTCGACGAGATCGGTCTCCTGCCGGACCGTGACGACCTGCATTCCCGATTTCCCCCCTCAGGCCCGGGCCAGCGCCTGCAGCGGCGACTGGCGCACCTTCCAGCGCAGGCGCAGCAGGCCCTGGGCGAACTGGCCGCCGAGCGACCGGCGGGACCAGACGCCCTGATAGAGGCGATGCTCGTGGTTGGAGAAGTCTTCCTTCATCTTTGTCTTGCCGGCGCCGCGGTCGATCAGCGCGAGCCCTTCCTCGTCGGCGGCCTCGATGACGCTCAGCAGCAGCAGGCTGCCGGGCGCATGCTTCCTCAGGTCCGGATTGTACACCGGAAACCAGTAGTGCAGCACCTCGCCGCAGCGAAGGCCGTAGTGCGAGGCGACCCAGGTGTCGCCGGCGAACAGCTCCGACAGTAGCGGCATGCAGCTCGCCGTCGGCGCCTCGAGGAAGCGCGAGAGCAGGCGCCTGAAGCCTGCCTCGGGCACCGCGAGCTGGTCGTAGACGCCGGTGCGCCGGTACTGCTCCACCTTGCGGTCGAGCAGGAAGGCGAGGCGCCCTGTTTTGTCGGCGGTATCGAACTCGAAGCGCAGCGGCCCGAAGTCCCGCTCCAGATTGCGCCGGCAGCGGGCGAGGTTCGAGGCGAGCTTCTTCTTTTCTTCGCGGAAGCGCTCGAGGAAGGCGCTCGAGCCGCCTTCGATCCGGATCATCAGGCCCGGTTCCGGGTTGTCGGCGGGAAAGCCCCGGGCGACCTGGCTCTCCGGCAGGTGGCTGTAGAGCAGGCAGTTCGGCCCGGCCCGCGCGGCCGCCTCGTCGATGCCCAGGCGCAGGCCCTCGGACGCGACCAGGCCGAAGTAGTCGGAGAACTCGCCGCCGACCCGCTCGGCGATACCCGCGTTGCCTTGCCAGCCCTGGCGCAGCTGGAACGGCAGGAAGGCCGCCGGCGCGCCGCCCTCGCGCACCACCAGCACCTTCACCTCATTGAGCGCCGCCTCGGTGACGCCCTGCGCGAAGCGGGGGCTGAAGAAGGGCGAGCGCAGCGCGGCGTTGGATCGGCAGGCCTCGTCCCAGGCCTCCCGCTCGTCGGCGGTCAGGTCGGCGATGGAAGCCACCCGGGAGGTGGCATAGGAGCGGTTCATTGGGTCACCGTGTTGATGGGCCGGTATACTCGCAGCGCCCTTGCCGCTCGTCCTCCGCAGGCGTCGTGCGGAACGATACCAGGGGCGCGGCTCTTAGGGTCGGCGTAAAGCCTCTCGTGGTAGGGCTATCGGGAATCACGGCTGCGCTGAGCGCGTGGCACGCTGAAGCGGCTTCGATATCTCCAATACGGTGCACAAGGCTACCCATGTCCGAAGAGAGCACGTTGATCGACCAGGTTATCGGCGGGGGGTACTGCATCGGGTGCGGTGCATGCAAAGCATTCGCACCGGAATCCTTCGAAATGGTTATGAGCGATCTCGGTTGCTGGCAAGCGAGGCGGATTTCAATCGGCGGAAAGGCCGACGCGGTTTGCCCCATGACTGGTGTCGGCGCGGACGAAACGCAGATCGCCGGCCAGAGGTTCAACAGTCTTCCCGACCACCCTGAGATTGGCCGGTACAGAGCGTGCGGCGTCGGGTGGGTTGCTGATGACGAGTCCCGCCTCCGCGGCAGCTCCGGCGGACTCATCACATGGCTGGCCGAACGGCTGCTGGACCAGGGCTTGGTTGATGCTTTTGTCCACGTGAGGCCGGCAAGCGACGCTGGTATCAAGGGTGCACCCCTGTTTCGCTTCCAGATCTCTCGCTCCGTCGAGGAGCTTAGATCGGGATCGAAGTCGCACTACTATCCTGTTGAGATGTCAGAGGTGCTTGAGGAGATCAAGCGCGTGCCGGGCCGCTACGCGATCGCTGCAATCCCCTGCTTCGCGAAGGCCGTGCGGCTCCTCGCTCGACAGGATCCCGACCTCAGCGAGCGAGTGCAGTTCGTTGTCGGTCTCGTTTGCGGGCATCTGAAGAGCCGGTTCTTTGCAGAGCTTCTCGGGTGGCAGGTGGGAGCGGCTCCGGACCGCCTCAACGGCTTCGACTTCAGGTACAAGCTGCCCGGTCAGCCTGCCTCGCGCTATGGCTTCGAGGCGCGATGGCTCGGTGACGACGGTCATCCACAGGTAGCCCGAGCCGCGATGGCCGAGGTCCTGGGCGGCAACTGGGGCCTCGGATTCTTCAAGTACGAAGCCTGCGATTACTGTGACGACGTCTTAGCGGAATGCGCAGATGTCGCCATCGGCGATGCCTGGCTGCCAGGCTATGCCGATGACTACCGCGGAACCAACGTCTTCGTCGTCCGTGATCCCGCTTTGCACCAGCTCATCGAAGCCGGGAATGCTGGCGGACAATTGGAGCTTGAGTCGGTGGGGCCGGAGCTTGTGGCCAAGTCGCAAGCCGGGGGTCTGAGGCACCGCCGCGAAGGGCTGGCGTACCGTCTCGCGCTGAAGGACGCGGCAGGTAAGTGGAGGCCGCGCAAGCGTGTGCCGGCCTCTCTCGATGTCAATAAGAAGCGCAAGAGGATTTACGATCACCGGACGAGCCTGATGCATGAAAGCAAGGCTCTCTTCAGGCTGGCGCGCGAGCGCGGCGACATCCTGGTGTTCAAGAATGGAATTGCGTCGGAGGTCGAAAGGTATCTGACAGCCTACCGGTCCGCGCAGACTGCGCCTCTACCCGTGCGAGCGGTCAGGAGGGCAGCCAGGATTGCGCGCAGGATCCTCGGCCGGGTCGTCGGCTAAGGTCTAAGACGCGGCGAGCAACGATCGCAGCCAGACGGCATTTTCCGCGAACTGGTGTTCGAAGGTGTCGCGCGCGGTCGCGAGGCGCCTTCTCATGGAGTCGAGGCTCTGAAGCGCGAGGTCGACGTTCTCGATGATGTCGCTGTCCTTCCAGTCCATGCCCAATTGGCAGTGCTCAGGCAAGCCGAGCAGATCGAACAGAAGCTTCGTCTTGAAATCATAGGCGAAACTGACCAACGGCGTGCCGGCGCTTGCGCAGAGGATGGCCGAGTGCATCATCTGCGCGATGTGGAGGTCTAGGTCGCCGTATGCCGTGGCGAGCTCACGAGGTGGCAGGTCGACGAGTTCGGCCTCGATCCCGGCGGCGCGCAGCAGGCGATATGCGACCCGTTCCGGTTCCGAGTGCAGGAAGTAGCGGTAGCGCGCGCCGGTCCGTCGCTGAATGCTGGCGAGGGAGCGCGCGTATACTGGAAGATTGCGCTTGAAACTGGACCAGGAGCCGGGTCCGTGCACAGCGAAGTTCAACCCTATGCGGAGCGCTCCTCCGCCTGGCTGCACGCCGTGACGAGGCGGACGCTCGAGCAGAAACGCCGGGTCGATGGAGACCCTGGTCTGGCCACCGGCCTCATTGAGCAGACGCGCTGCAACTGGATCTCTCGTGATTCCCCCCCTCGCCAGGGCGCCGAGGGCGCCGAGCGCGGCGCGAGATTCCGGCGAGGGTGCCAGCTCTCTTCCAGCCATGTGGTCGAGGCGGATATTGACCCCTATGCCGTAAAGGAGCACAGGGCACTGAATTAGTTCGAGCAGTTTTATGTCTCTAATGACCCAGTCGTTCAATGTCTCTGCGCCTGAGAAGTGTAGATACCCACTTCCAGATATGACGAAGAGGTCACTGGCGCGGTTTATTTCATCTATTGCATCGGGATCTAGCGACCCCCATTTGACGAGTTCGAAGTCGATGTTTTCATCTTGAAGTATTTTTGCAAATTGTTCCTCTACAGCAATGGATATAGCGTAATCGCCCTTGTTGGTATTGGCGTGGTCGGATAAGTAGTAATGGTGCCCGCGTAGATTTCCTGATACGGAGTAGCCCAGCACGATTGCGCGCCTGTATGCGCGTCGGAACTGCTTCCTGATTGGGTTTAGACGCAGCGGAGTGTGCGCAAGCTGCCGCGGCTCCGCGCAGTATAATACGACCTTCATCAATTCTCCATCATCGGCCGACGAACATAGCGTGACCCGCCGGCGCGGTTCGCGTGCATTGGAACATATTGCGGGGGCGGCTGCCCCGGAACGATAAATGGGGGGTGGAAGTTGGTCGTCACGAAAGGCTTCCGGGCAGGCACTGGCTCGGGTCGCGCCTGGAGGGGATGGGGGATCCACGGACCATGAAGGAAGCATCGACTGCGCGGCTGCCCGCCGCCGGGTCGCCGCTGCGCGTACTTCGCCGCGGCTCGGGCGCGCTCGCCACGCGGCCGGCTCCGCCGATGGCGTCGAATAAAGTGGATCTCGGTACTCCGTCCAAGCCGTCCCCCATCGTCCTCTACACCCTCGTCCCGAGCGGAGAGGCCCGTCCCCTGATGCGCTCCCCGCAGACGCGGCTGCGGTACGCGCTGGGCAACGCGGTCGATCATGTCGATTGGCGGGTCCGGCGCCGCTTTGCATTCAAGCCATACCGCTTCGAAAGGTTCCGCTGCTCGAACATCGGCGACGCCGCCGTCCGCGCCACCGTGGCGCAGCAGACCACGGCCGGACTCGCTGCCGAGGTTCCTATCGAAGAAATCCAGTGGGGGCGGCTGACCGCGGACCGGATCGCCAGGATCAACGCGGAAGGATCGCCGGTCGTCATCGCCGGGGGCGGCTATCTCGCCGCCGACAGCAGCGGCGAACTCATGCCCTTCGTCGAGCACGACTTCGAACTCTTCGAGCGTCTCGAGGCGCCGCTGGTGTCCTTCGGGATCGGCCTCAACGTGAACCGTGAGCTAGGGTTCGCTTCGGAACGGCCGTCGCTAACGCGCCAGGCCATCGAGCTCTTGGGGCGATTCGCCGACCGCCATGCCCTCATCGCCGTGCGCGATGCTTTCACCTGCGAGAGCCTCGCGCGGGCTTCCGGCCGGGACATTCTGGTCATCCCCGATCCGGTCTTCTTCATGGACCCGGCACCGGCCTTGCGCGGCGCCGCGCGCGCCGCACCCGGCCGGCGACCCGTGGTCGGGCTCAACTTCGCCTTCCACGGCCCGCATGTGGCCGGCAATCTTGCCCGCCACTTCCCGCGGTACCTCTCCATCCTGAAGAAGCTGCGCAACCGCACCGGCTGCCGATTCGTCTACTTCGCCCATTCGGATCCCGAGCGTCTCGTCTACCGCCTGCTGCGCGCCGAAGGGCTGGTGGACGAGCGGGCGGATGCGGACTCGCCGGCCGCTCTGCTGTCGGCCTACGGCCGGGTCGACGTGGTGATCGGGGAAATGATGCACTGCGCGATCATGGCAATGGCCGCCGGCACGCCGGTCGTCTCCGTCGGCTACGATGTCAAGCACCGGGGTCTGTTCGACCTTCTGGGCCTGCCGCACTGGCATCTCGACCCGCTGGCGGAGCCGCTGGAGGTGCTGGAAGAGCGGACCGCGGCCCTGCTGAGCGACTGGTCGGCGGAACGGGCGACGCTGGTCGAGCGCCTTGCCGCACTGGAGCCCTCGTATCGCGCCTTCACGGCCCAGTTCGCCGAGCTGCTGGCGCGCCTCCGGCCGGATGTGTCGTCACAACCGGAGCGGCTATCGTGACGCCCACCGGAAACGAGGCGCGCGTCGGTCGATTCGCTGCTATTCTCCGGCTCCGGCCCCGCGCGATCGCCTCCAGGGGCGAACTCGCGCGAGGGGCGGACGCTCCGCGAGAGTCCAGGATACCGGGTCCAGGCGCATGCGCTCTTTCGTCCTGATTCTCACCATCGGCTGCCTGCTGCCCTCCTGCCTCTTCTATCCGCAGGTCGGCATGCTGGTCTGGGGCTGGCTGACCCTGATGAGCCCGCACCAGGAGGTCTACGGCCTGGCGCAGGCCTTGCAGTTCAACCTAGTCGTCGCCGTCGTGACGCTGCTCGCCTGGCTGGTCTCGGCCGAGCCGAAGGTGCCGCCGGGCTCGGCCGTGCTGTCCGCCTTCATCCTCTTCGTCCTGCTGATGGGCGTCTCGCAGCTGACGGCGGCGCTGCCGGACTATTCCTTCACCTTCTTCGACCGCTTCATTCGGGAGATGGTCTTCATCTTCCTCTGCCTGGCGATGCTGAACAGCAAGGCCCGCATCCACGCGATGCTGTGGATCTACGCCATCTCGATCGGTTACTTCGCCGTCAAGGGCGGCGCCTTCACGCTGGTCTCGGGCGGCGGCTACCATGTCGTTGGCCCGCCCAACAGCATGATCGGCGACAACAACCACATCGGCCTCGCAGTGGTCATGGCGCTGCCGGTCATGAACTACCTGCGCCTGCAGACCGCGAACCGCCCGCTGCGGACCGGTATCGTCCTGGCCATGGTGCTGAGCTTCATATGCGTGCTGGGCACGCAGTCGCGCGGCGCCTTCATCGGCCTCGCCGCCATGGGCCTGGTGCTGATCTGGCGCTCCCGTCACCGGACCCTCAGCCTTGTCGTCATCGCCGCGATGGCCATTCCGATGGTCATGTTCATGCCCGAGACCTGGGTCGAGCGGATGGAGACGATCGGAAGTGCGACCGACGACAATTCCTTCAATGCGCGGGTGCAGGCCTGGTGGATCGCCGTCTACATCGCGCTCGGCGACCCGCTGACGGGTGTCGGCTTCCGCGCCGGCTACATCCAATCCGTCGCCGACATGTTCACCGGCGGCGGCTACGTCGCCCGTGCCCACCACAGCATCTATTTCGAGATCCTCGCCGCGATGGGCTTCCTCGGCCTGGCCGTCTATCTGCTGATCATGTTCCTGACCTGGCGCAACGCGGCCCGGGTCCGGCGCCTGGCGCGCGACAGGCGGGGGCTGGAATGGGCCCACGACCTGGCGTCGATGGCGCAGGCGACGCTGGCCGGCTACATCGTCGCCGGCGCCTCGATGTCGGTCGAGTTCTGGGCCGGCTACTGGCTGTTCGTGCCGATCCTCCTGCATCTGCGCCGCCTGGTGGAGGCGGAGGTCGTGGTCGGCGCGGACGCGCCTTCGACAGCCTTGCGGCGCGGGCCCGCAACGGCCGCCCTGGAGCCCAGGCGATGATGCTCCCGCGAGACCCCGCGATGCTCGAAAGGCGGTCGGAGCCATGGTGACGGGCCTGCTGTTCCTGGGCGCCTGCATCGGCGTGATCGTCGTGGTCTTCTGGATGGTCGCCAACGACAAGCTCCGGCCGGACGAGCCGACCCGCGGCCTGCTGGCGATGCGGGAACCGAAAACCGATGCCGCGCCCGATCCGGGGCCGCAGCCGGGCCGCGAGCGATCGGAACGGTCGCCTCGGTGAGCGGCCCGCCCGCCCTTGCGGGCGGATGCCGCCTGAACAAGCGCTTCCCGGAATTTTCCGTGCGAAGCGCGCCCGGCGAGCGGTCGGCCAGGCGAGCGGTCCGAGACCCGGGCGAGCGTCTCGGGCGGACGCCTGCCCCTGATCACTCGGTCTGGCGCAGGGCGCGCAAGCGATGGATCTCCACCGGCGACGTCACGCCCTTCAAATCGGCCGCACCCAGCGGCTCGGCGTCGACACGCGCCTCCACGTCCTGGTAGGCGCGCTGGCCCAGAAGGATTTCGCCGTCGGCGGCACGATCGCAGAGCCGAGAAGCGACGTTCACGACCCTGCCGACGGCGGTGTAGTCGGCGCGACCCCGGAAGCCGATCAGCCCCAGGGTCGCGTATCCGCTGCCAATCCCGATCCCGAGGCCGATCGACCCGCCGCAGACCGGCCAGGAGGCGCGCAGCGCCTCGAACGCGCTGCGGATGTCGAGGCCCAGGCGCACGGCGTCCAGCACCGGTTCCGCGCAGGGAAGGGGATCGTTGAAGAAGGCCATCAGGCCGTCGCCGGCGCGGAAGCCGATCGTCCCCCGGTGCTCGAGCACGAGCTCGCCGACGCGATCGTGGAAAGCCTGCAGGATTTCGATCACCTCCTCGGGTTCGGCCCTTTCGGCCGCGGCGGTGAAGCTCCGGAGGTCGCAGAAGAGGCAGGCGATGTAGCGCCGATGGGTGTCGAGGACGTGCGTGTCCTTTTCGGCCACGACCAGCTCGGCCACCTGCGGTGCCAGGAACTGCTTCAATCGGCCGAGGCGGTCGATCTCGTGGTCCTGGCTCTCGACCGTTTGCGCCAGGTGGCGGTTGAGGGCCTCGATCTCCTGCGCCTGCCGTCGCACCGTCCGGTTCAGCGTGACCAGGAATGCGTTCTGGTTGAGCAGCGCGGCGATGACGATCAGCACATAGGCCAGGGCCTCCACGCGCGTGTCGTAGTTGAGATAGAGCGTGGCGATCAGCACCGCAGCGCCGGCGCCGCCAAGCGCGATGGGAAGGCTGTTGGCGTGGGTGCGCCGGTCGCGCCAGAGCGCATAGACGGCGAGCAGCGCGAAGCCCCACATGATGACGCCCTGGAGATGGGGATTGATCGGCAAGGCGACGTCAAAGATGGCCCGCGCGAGATTGATGCCGTAGCAGACCGCGAGCGAGACGAGGCTCGCGAACATGGCGAGAGAGCCGAACGGCAGGACGATCCTGAGCTCCGTGGCGTGGTTCGAGTCCGCCGCGGATTCCAGTTGGGCCTGGGCAGGCCGATCGCTGGGTGTGGTTTCCGGCTCTCGCGCCATAGCGCCCTATCCGTCGCCCGTCCTGGGAGCGCCTGCGGCCGCCGCACTCCACCGTCGGGAACCGTTGGCGACCGCGGGATGTCGGCCCCCGCAACCCGCAGCTTCGCGGGGCACCGAGGGTGCGGGGTCGGGTTCGACATTGCAAGGGCGAGGCCCCGTGGAAGCGGTGCAGGCGGTCTTGCGTGTGCACCGCAAAGACGCTGGATCGGGGCTGCATGATCGCCTAAGTTGGGGCTGGGGCTGGTTTTTCTCGGGGGTAGGGGGCGTGAAACCGACATTCCTGATGCTGGTCGGTTGTTTGATTCTGGGCGCCTGCGCGCAGCCGCGCATTTCCTTGACCTACGTGCCGCAGAACACGCAGGAGCTGGAAGGGGCGCTGACCGTGGATGACTTCGGCTATTTCCCGCCGGAGGGCGTGGCGCAGGACGAGATCGAGGAGGCGGCGCTCGGGTCGCTTCATCTGACCGAGCCGGTCGGACGCTTCGTCGCTGTCGCCGTGGCGCAGGAACTGCGCGTGGCAGGCGTCAAGCTGCGCGGGGACTGCCGCCTCACCGGGGAGGTCAATCGCTTTCGGCTGAACTCGCTGGGCTTCAGCAGCGACTACATGACGGACATCCGCTACATCCTCTACGGCTCGGACGGCACGGCGCTGCTCGACAGCACCTACGGGACGAAGTTCAACGCCAGCAAGTTCGTCCCGGCGGAGGTGATCATCGCGAACCTGAACAAGCTGGTTTCGGACAACATCGGCCAGCTGCTCAGGGACCCCGGCTTCAGGCAGGGCCTCGAGGACGAATGCCCCGTCACGTGAGAGCGGCCCGCCCACTCGCGCCGCTGCTCGCCCTCTGTCTGCTAGCGGGCGGCCTGCTCGCGGGCTGCCTGCAGCCGCCGAACGCCAGCACTTACTCCCGCTCGGAGATGGGCCGGGCCGCTCGGCGGCAGCGTACGGACCAACATCATCGGCGCCGTCGGCGGTGCGGTGGCCGGCGGCCTTGTCGGCGCGGTCGCGGAGGCGCAGCTGAGCCGGGCCGGAGCCAAGGAGTTCGTGGTCCGGCAGGACAACGGCCAGACGATCGCCGTTGTCCAGATCGACGACGAGGGGCTGGCGGTCGGCGACCGGGTGCTGATCCTGCGCTCGAACAAGGTCCGGCTGATAGGTGACGGATCGTACCGGAAACATGGGTAGCACCTCTTGGCAGGAGCCGTCCTGGTCCAGCACTGCTCGGACTGCCGACGGCCGCCCCCGCGCTGCTCCCCTGCGCGGTCGCGGCTCGACCAGGATGTCGCCGTGCGAGGGCGTCAGCAGCCGGCGCAAGGGCACCCGAGGCAGTCGGGCTGCTTTACGATGTCGGCGGCGATGCCCCCCCGACGGCGTCCGCTGGTCTTACAGTGGCGCCCCACGGCGCGGGCGGTCTACCGCCCAGCCAGCCGGCTCATGAGGCGACGCCGGGGCGGGCTGCTTCTTGCTTGCATTGGAAGCGCCGACGAAACTGCGAGCTTCGGATTATGAGGGCTGATACCCACAGGACTGGCCGATATTTGACCCTGACATGCGTCAAATGGGGGTACTGAGCTGCTCTTCTTGCGCTGCATCAATGCGTTCCAGCGACGAAGGGGGAGTCCTAGCAACCTTGGGACGCCCCTTCCTCACCGCCAACCTACGCCGAGGTGCCTCGACGCCGCCAAATGGAGCACAACGCCATGCACAGTCCGCACAATAGAACCACGAAAGTCGGGGGTTCAGGGACAACCCTGACCCAATCCACCGCCAGCGCGGACTGTACCTGGTTCCCATTCGCGTTCACAACGGCGAAACCAATCCGGTAGATAGCGGTCTCTGTGATGGGCAAGACAAATCGGCGGTAGCTCGTTTCGGGAAATCTGTCACCGGGCGGAATTGTCAATAACGAGTCAGTGTCGGCGAGTACAAAAACCTCTTCGTCAAAAAATAGCCCAGGCAAGAACTCTCGCGTTATCGAGAAGAGTGCGAAATCTTGAGTGTTTTGAAAGTTGAAGATGCCAAAGTCGAAATCAAACACGAGACGTTTGCCGGCAGGAAGCGCAACCGTCTGGGCAAGCGCAGAACCGCCATCGACGGTTCCTTGCCCGAGCGTATTGAGACGACCTGCTGGAAGCTCAAGGAGTAACTCGAGTTGCTCTCTTGGAACCCGAAGGGAGGGGCTGGCCGTCAATATCGCGGCGCGGTCACCTTCTCGAGGTGGGGATGCTATGTTAAATTGGACTCCTGCCGACACAACTCCCGCAACATCCCAGTTCAGTGGCTTCCCTGAGTTCGGGTCGGCGAGCTCAAAACTCGGATTATTGATGCCAATGATGGCCGAGTTCGCAGGGACCGGATCAATGGCGAGTGTGGCAAAAAGCAGTGCGGGCACGACGAGGCGCCAAACGTGGGCCGCGGCTTGTCGGTTCATAGCATGAGAGGCACTCGCAGTACCGATCGCCTCAATCGCAGATTTTAGTAGGTTCTGGGACCTATGCAGCGTCACTCTGACTGTTGCCGCGGCAAGCAGATTTCGCATCATAGCGCACCTCCCGCACGAGAGAGACGGTGCCAAGCCTGCCATAGCCGACCAAGTACGGCTCGTACCCGTCCTATTTAGTTGCAAATTTACGCAAGCGTCGTGCCAAAGGTTCGTCCCCATCTAGTTCAATAGGTTAACCAAACACCGGTCATTGTAGGCGCGTCCAGTGTGTCAAAGATCCGGACGTTTTGGTATCAGGTGTAATGTAAGGTAGCCGTCCGATGAGGACCGCGGAACGGGCGCTATCGTGACGGCGGAGCTGATCCGGGGCGGCCTTGTCGTGCTGGATCACCTCCCTGAGCCGATCCACGCCGTCCGGCGACCTTGCGCTCCACGAGTCGCCGAAAGCCGCCTGCGAAGGCCCACAGTGCCTTCGCAAGCGTGGGAGTTTGCTAAGATGAGCGACCCCGAGACAAAGTTGACGGATCGTACCGGACGCATGGGACAACATCTCCTGGCAGGCGTGCCTGCCGGGTGTGCCAATCCACGGAGCGCCCGGTCGTGACCCTTCAAAACGCCCAGGACTGGTGAACGCGCGCCGGCGTCAGCCCACGCGCGCCTTCACGGCCCAGGCCCTCGTGCCGAGCGCGATCGCGCCGTCCTCCTGTCGAGGCAGGCTGTCGTACAGGCTCTGCCTCAGACGCTCGCGTGCCTCGGGCGAAAGGCTCGCGCAGTAGCCCGGCGCGGGGCCGGCGCCCAGCGTGAAGGGGCGCCAGTAGTCGTCGAAGTCCCGGAACACCGAAGCGGATTCGATGGCGGTGAGCTCGAGAGCGCCGAGGCCGGCCTGCCGGGCCAAGTCGACAAGGGCCTCGCGGGTGCAGAACGGGAAGCGCCGGTCTTCGGTCAGGTCGCGGGCCATGGGGTCGAGTGCGATGGCCGCGGTCCAGAACGCGCGCATGAACTCGACCCCGCCGCCGGGGTAGTCCCAGACGTAGAAGCCGACCGTGCCGCCTGGGCGGACGATCCGCTTCATCTCGCGCAGCGCCCCAGCCCGGTCGGGGATGAAGTTGATGACCAGCGCCGCAACCGCGACATCCCGGCTGCCCGAGGGCTGGGACGCGAGGCTGCCGGCGTCGCCGACGCGAAACTCCACGCGCGGGTCGTCGACGTTCTGCCGGGCCTTGGCCAGGAAGCCTTCGGAAGGATCGACGGCGACGAGGCTCGCCGGCTCGCACTGCCGGACGACGGCGGCCGTCATGGCCCCGGTGCCGCAGCCAAGCTCCAGCCAGTCCAGGCCGCTCGGCAGGGCCAGCCAGTCGAGGAAGCGGGCCGCGACCGGCCGGCTCCACCGGCCCATGTAGGCGTCATAGCTGTCGCCGGCCGCCCAGGCGTCGTGACGAGAGGTCGTCGCCATCGGAACCTCTGAAGACCGTGGCCTGCGCGACCACGGCCGGATCGGATGATACACCCGTCAGCTCGGACCGCGAAGGGGGGGCGCCTCAGGTGACGAGCGTGAGGTGTGTTTGCGACGGGTCATCCCGGCGACGGGTTGGGCCCGCGTGGCAGGCGTCGGCTCGGTAGCAGAGCCGTAGTCGTGGGTCGGCTGACACCTGTTGCTGCATCCTCGCGTCCCGGCTGGTGGTGAACCGCCTGTCGCGATTATCAAGTAGTCAGCAGGCCTTACATTTTGTCGTCGTGTCAACGCAACAGTGACGGGTGAGCTTACAGCTTCCGTTACGTCATCGCGAGAAGTACCTGCCAAGTATATGAAATGTTGTACCGATCGTGTTTGGCTCGAATCTTGCAAGAAAACACCCTCTTAAGGCACGGTGAATTCAGTCTGTGAGAAGAGGAAATCGCCATGCACAGCAATAAGCTCGGGGTCCTGGTGGTGCTGCCGATCGCCCTTCACGCCGGTAGCGCAGACGCCGCGACGATCCTGCAGGAGATGAACCTCATCACTGCGGCCGAGGCGACGACTTCGGTCCTGACGACCTTGGCCGACTACTCGCTGCTGAACCCGGATGGGATCACCAACGGCGGGGCTGCGATTGGCGCGGGGGGCATCTCCTGGTCCGGCGCCTACAGCGATGCCGGCTGGAGCTACGCCGGAGCGGGCGTCTTCGGGGGGGTGCCCCTCACCATGAACTACACTGGCATCCTGAGCGGCAGCGACGGCACGGACGTGACGGTGTCGTTCGACGGAAGCGGGCTGCTCGGCTCGCAGCCCCTACTGATGAACGGCACCACAACGTGGCTGTTCGATACCGGGGCCGGGGACTATCTGACGATGGAGTTCGCGCAGCAGACGAAGATCGGGACCGACTCGTTCTGGGGCTGGGTGGTCGGCGCGGAGTTCCTAGCCGGCATCGGAGCGGGCGTGGTGAGCGGCTTGATTGCCGGAGGAGCAATCACGCTGGGAACTGGCGGTGCGGGAGCTCCTGCCGGCGTGGCGGCGGGGCTCAAGACCGGCCTGATCGTCGGAGGCGCCGCGACCGTCGGTGCCACGGCCGTCAGCGCCGCCGTCAAGACGACTCTGACACCAGATCCGACGCCGCCACCACCGCCGCCGTCGCCGCCGAGCCAAAGCGATCCCTTTAAACCCAGCAACCAAGGGGTCTTGGTGGCCGACGCCGGCAGTATCTACGCCGACGACCTGGCCAACAGGTACCGCTCGTCCGGCTCCTTCACGACGACGCAACTCAGCGGGCGCACCGTCTCTGTCCCCGAGCCCTCGGGGCTGTCGATGCTGCTCGCGGGGCTGTTTGGCCTCTTGTGCGTCTTGATAGGCTCGCGGCGGAGGGCGCCGGGGCGGCGCCTCATTCCCAAGAGGAGCCAGGACCTCGGGGCCCCGCAGGGCGTAGGTCGCGGAGTGTCTGACCTGGGCGAGCTGCTGGCTGCTCGTTAGTTCCTTGGTAGCGGGGGAGGGACTTGAACCCCCGACACGCGGATTATGATTCCTGCGGGACTTAACGAACGAGCGTCGCAGCAGACACCAAAAGACGTGATGGGATGCCCACGCCGCAGCATCTCCGCCGGCCACTGTCCTGACCTCTATCTCGTCGCCCAGCTTTTCGACCTCATACTCAATGTCCACGTTAAAGATTCCTGCTGGCAGTCGGTTCCTGGCTTGGCAATTGTGCACCGCGACCATGGGCGATGGATTGCCGATCGCCACGCGCTCATCGACATGCATGGCGAGGATCGCGCTGACGCCGGCGTAGGCAGGCTGGAGGAAGGAGTCCGTGGGGATCGAGCCATCGTCGCCTTTCGGGATGGCTCCTCGATAGGGGTGGCCTTGGGACAAGATGTCACCGGACTTCCTGGAGACGGACACGGTGATCGGACCCAGCGCTGAGACCATCTCCACAGCGAACGGGCGTTGAGTGCTGCCGTAGAAGGCGTCGAATGGTGACCCGAGCCGGCTGCTATTGATCGCGATCACGTAGGGGTCGGCCGCGCCGACAATCTCCTTCTCGACATAGCCCGGCTTGCCGCCGCGCTCGTGGCCCTCGAGCTTTCGCCACTTCTCGTGCAATGCGTGCGTCCAGCGTAGCTTGATCTGGTCGTAGGGCGTACTGCGCACGACAGGCTCACCGCTTGGGCCCAGGCAGAGGAGGGCCGGGTCAATCTCTGCCGGCCCCGGTGTTATCGCTTCCACCCAGAAGGTGTGCCCACTCCCCTCGACTCGCAAATCTGGTCCGGCTGCCCCTGAACTAAGGCCATAACCGCAGTCGGCGAAATGTCTCGCCAGCAGCATTTCAGTGAGCCGGTCCTGAAATCTGCGTTCGTCTCCTGCAGTGAGCTCTTGGAACGCATGGGGGTCGGCGAGACCTGCGCTGTCGAAATCGCTCCAGAGTGATCTGATGAACGCTCGAAGGCGCTCGCACCCATCGTCATCTCGAGGGTACAGAGCGCGCAGAAAGCTCTCGAGGCTCGTCTTGCGATCTTTAGGTATCATCGACAATGGCCGCGCCGGTCAGGCGAGTACTCATAGCTTGGATTGCGCTCGTCACGGTAGCGATATGCAACGACCTGGGCAGAGGAAGCCTCAAGGAGTGGCGGGGAGCAGGCGACGGTGGACCTGCCGGCGTCGCGGACCGTCTCGCTTGAGCTGGACGCGCGCCGCCCGCGGCCCAGGCGGCCCGCAGTCAAGGAATCTCTTCTCGTGGGTGAGCGGCCCAAGACATAGGTGACAGTTCGTACCGGACACATGGGTAACACCCCCTGGCAGGCATGCTCGCCAGGAGGTCGTGATGCCGTGAAAGGCGTGATGGGTAGTAAACTAAACTAAACTAAACACCTAGACATGGGGCAGTGTCCGGCCTTCTGACTTCCTGGTCACAAAGGTGCCTGCCCTTAGCTAGCAATCGCATCTCTCTCAGCCTCGGGGCGACCGCGGCGCCCGAAGAGCCGGGCTAGCTGCAGCCGTCCGGCCTCGCGGCAGGCGCCCTTGAGACCGTCCGGCTCGCACCGAAGTGGCGCTGGCGGCGACCCTCCATGGCTATGCCGCCCTCCACCGCGCACGCCCAGCACAAAATGGAAGAGCAGCGAGCCCGGCGAGTAGCAGAAGCACGGTCGGAGGTGCGGGCACCTCAACCCAGCGCATCTTTACCTGGTACTTGAAGCTGCTCTGCACTCTGTCGTCGCCGACGCCGGCGGTGGCGACCGCATCCAGGTTGAGGGTGCCTGTGAGGGAATAGTCCCCATTTGGGATTGAGAACACATTACTCCCAAAGAGAACGCTTTCATTAACGGTTGATGTTCCTTCTGCTCTCCTTAATCCAACTCTAGATGGGAGGCTAGCGACAACAGCATTTGTGTTCGTTCTGACTAGGGTCGCGTTGCTGAAATAACTCGCGCCGCCCGGGTCACTCTCTGTATCCTGGAGAGAGAGGGAGCCGGTCAACTGATCCGCCAGCAGCACAATGAATAGCGGCTTGGATTTGTTGACACTGAACTGGAATGTGAACTCCAAGTCGACGGACGCCGAGTTGCCGCCAAGAAGGTCCTCGAACGCCGTAGCGGTGCCTTGTGCAGTAGCGCTTGTCTCGCCCGAGAGGCCGTCAGGTGCGACGAGATTCGTGAAGGTCAGGGGCGAATAGGACGCGCTTGCGTCGCTGGTGCTCGATGTATTGGAGGTAGTATATCGCCAATTGTCGGTGATGAGGAGTGTTGCGCTTGCTTCCGTCGTGCTCGCTACGACGGTGGTGGCGATCATCGCAGACAAAAAGCCAAGCAGGGCAGCCGACCGCTTCGTCATGGACGGATCCTCCTCCGATATCGCTGGCATCACCAGAGCCGGATTGGCGGGTGCCACCGTCAACTGACCGTACACCTGCAAATATGATGCCAGGAGGCCCTTGGCTGAAAGGTCAATGCAATCAACGGTATCGTCCGTTACGAGCCCAGTGCACGCGTCAAGGGGATTGACGGTCCTGCACCTGGTGTCAAGTCCGCTTGACGGAAGTTGCGACGCCGCGGTCAGGCCGTAGTGGCCGCAGTGGGCACCGATGTCGACGAAGCGGTCGTCCGGCCGGATGGCAGCCTGCGCCGTTGGCAAAGAACTTTGACAGCCTCAGCACGTCGGCTGACGGCAGCGCTGTTGGCGCCGCCTACCACGTTGGAAGTCTTAGAACTTCCTCTCTGGCATGCGGCTTGCGTAGATCTCGGTGCCCAAGTGCTGCTCCTTCTGGCCAGAGCAGTTGCTTGAGGCCGAGAAGGAGAACGTCATGGAACGGATGCGCCCGATCGTTGCGGCACTAGCAGCGGCCGCTTCCCTGATGGTCGCAGCGCCGCTGACTCACGCGGCCGCGATCGGAGCGGTCTATGGCAGCGGCTTCTCCGTCTTTCCCTGGGTAGCGCAGATCGGCACCGATCCCGATGACTACGTCTCCGATCATGATGTTTTCGACTATCTCTCCATGTCGTTCGTGGACGTGGCGGTCACTCAGCACAAGCGCGAGGTCGGTGACGCGACAAGCGGGTCCGAATACTACGGGGAGGTGGGACCGTCGGGTGCAAGCTACCACATCGATGCCTGGTCGATCGTGGACGGTGTCGGGTACGCCGAAAGCAGCATTGCCATTGAGTTCACTCTGGCGATCACGAACGTCAGCGACATCACGATCGGTTTCTACTATTTCAGCACGTTCTACAGCGCCTTTCCGCCTGGCGCATTCGGCCTCTCAGGCGCCTACGTCAATGACGTGGGGCGGGAGATCGCCTTCTTCGAAAGCTCTCTGAGAGACACGTCGGAGCACAGTCCTGACGCCTTTATCGGCGACTTTCATACCTGTCGCACCGATAGCCCTCCCGGCCACTACTATGTCGACGACAGGAACCCGCCGACGCTCTACTGCGCGCCGCAGTCGCCAGACCATAGCGAGCTTTGGATTTACGGTCTTGGCTTGGCACCAGGGGAGTCGCGGTACGTCTCTGGAGAACTCCGCATCACGACCTGGGCGCGGGCCGTGCCCGAGCCCGGCTCATGGTTCATGATGCTGAGCGCGACCGCAGTGGTGCCCATGCTCCTTCTGCGGCGTCGCCGACGGCAGATGCTGGGCGCCTAACATGACGGTTCTCAGCAACCGGTCCTCGATGCGATCGTTCGCTTGGATCATGGTGGCCGCGTTGAAGGCGTCGCTGCTGAGCATGTCCATCGTCTGAGGCACTGTCTCTCTCCTTTTAGGGGTGTGCGACGCATTTCCTGGCCGTGATGTTGACGGCCTGGGCTCGGCCCGGACCGCCGCCTTCTGCGCGCCGGGGATGCCGTACGGCCAGACCAGCAGGTCGGACTTCACCTCGGCGAGGCCATGCACCACCGTGCAATCCTTGGCGCCGGAACTGGCGATCGTCGAGCATAGGTGACAGATCGTACCGGACACATGGGTAACACCTCCTGGCAGGCGTGCTCGCCAGGAGGTCGTGATGCCGTGGAAGGAGTGTTCGGTGATGGACGAGCGCCTGCGGTTCGTGGCGGCGACCCGCTGCCGGGGTCCAGTGCCGGACTGCCGGCGGTCCAGCCGCGCGGACGCGGGCCACGCGGCCGCGGCTCGACCAGGATGTCGCCGTGCGAGGGCGTCAGCAGCCGGCGCAAGGGCACCCGAGGCAGTCGGGCTGCTTTACGATGTCGGCGGCGATGCCCCCCCGACGGCGTCCGCTGGTCTTACAGTGGCGCCCCACGGCGCGGGCGGTCTACCGCCCAGCCAGCCGGCTCATGAGGCGACGCCGGGGCGGCCTGCTTCTTGCTTGCATTGGAAGCGGCACTGCAGTCACCAGGGAGAGAAAGCATGCGGAAGAACCTGTTCCCGGTCTGCGCACCGGTTCTCGCCGTCCTGCTGAGCCCCATCGCGGCCCTGCTCGCGCCGGACGCCGCACGGGCCGCCTACGTCCAGTACGACTCCCGAGCCGCCTTCAACGCCGTGGGGCCGACGATCGCGGTCGACTGGGACGTGTTCGGCCCGGACGGCACGCTGATCTTGACGCCGGACCAGCGCATCGTCAGCGGCCTCACCATCGGCGTCGCCTCCTCACAGGGGCTACTGCAGCGCGCCGACGAAGGCGCCAGCTACACCGGCAGCTTCGCGCCGGGGGATCATCTGCTGACCGACGCGGGCAGCCAGAGCGACACCTTCATCGTGCGCTTCGGCACCCCGGTCAGCGGCTTCGGCGCCCAGATCGACGCGCACTATCAGATCGGCCCCTTTACCGGCTTCGTGGAGCTGTTCTCAGTGACGGACATGCCGCTGTTCACCGCCAACTTCTCCGGGACCTCGAGCAACGCCCAGGACGACTCGGCACCCTTCGTCGGCGTGGTGTCGGAGGTTGCCGACATCAGCTACGCCAGGTTCTTCGTGGACCAGCCGGGCCCGCTGCAGCCCGCGGGCGCCCTGGCCATCAACCGGCTGGACGTGCTGGTGGCCGTCCCGGAGCCGCTCGGGCTCGCGCTCGCGGCCTCGGGACTGGCCGGCATGGCGTGGCTGCGGCGCCGGCGGAGCGTCTGAGCCGCTGGCGCGGCCATCCTGCAGGAGGATGCGTGATCAGGCGGTCCCGGCATTGCATGATTGGCTCTACGAGAGCGTTCATGGCGCGCTTCCTGCTAACATGCGACGACCTGCTTTAGGGTCGCTCGCCGGGATGGAGGCGTTCGTGGTCAAGCGCGCGGGTGTTATCGGCTTTCTCATCGCATCGGCCTGCCTGCCGGCGGCCGTCGCCCGCGATCTCGCCGGCGAGGTCGTTGAGCGGCCCGGTGGTCAGCATGGCGCGGCAGTGTAGCGGACGGCGCGCGGGGGTCCAGGGTGTAGCATCGCACGTTGCGCGCGGGATGCCCGCAGTCGTGGTCGGGGGTGCGCTGCCCTACGATGGCTCAGGGCCCCATCCCGGCGCTATGCGCGGGCGGGCGGTGCTGCGCGAACAGCGGTCGCGGGCGAAGCGTCAAGCAGCGGCGCGCGATCACTTCGCCAGCCATGTGTGGGCACCCTCGCGGATGAGCGCGTGAGTGACGCTAAGTCCACAGTAGCCTGCCATCGTCTCCGCGATCGGTGACTTGAAGCCGGCTTCTTGCGGTCGGCAGAGGCGCTCGATGTCCGCCGACCAGGTCGCGCGGGCCTGGGCAGCGCCGGTAAGGTCGGCGCGGCCGGCGTCGGCGAGGGCGTCGAGAACGGCAACGGAGCGCTGGAGAAGGGGAAAGCGGCAGACGACCGACCAGATAGCCTGCTGGTCGCCCTCGCAGAGGTCGAGCTCGTCGGCCGCGGCGAGGATATCGGGCGGAAGGCCCTCCCACAGGCGTTCGGCATCGCGGACATAGAGGTCGGAGGCGCCGATTACCGGCCAGGGCAAGCCGAATCCGAGCGCCGACTTCGAGTTGAGGACCAAGCCGCCCCCCTCCTTCAGGAGGCGCGCCATATCCGAGGTGGTGGGTAGATCGCCCGACGGAGTCGCGGTCCAGGTCTCGCCGACGCGCCGCACCTCGCAGGCGACAGTGCCGCGGCCGCCGATGACCTGGGTGATCGTATAGACCGGGCCGCCATCGCCTTCGACGACCGCGACGTCGAACGCCTGGCCGAGGCCGAAACGGAAGAATGCGGCGCCTGGCAGCCAGTCGTCGCGCACGCCGGTGTAGTAGGGCGCGCCGGCCGTCGGGTTTGCCTCCCAGAGCAGCGTGCCGAGCACGAGCGAGCAGCCCTGAAGCGCCTCGATCATGCCGACGTGGGGTGGCGGGCGGATCGCGTCAGCGACGACGAGAATCTCGTTCTCGTAGGCCTCGTGCCAGCGGTCGATGTAGAGAAACTCGCTGGCCCCGACCCGGCCCAGAATTTCGAAGAGCAGGTTCGGCGAGATCTGCCAGGGGCCGGAGCGGCGCTGCAGGTCTTGTATGTTTTCGCGGGTTGGCTTGGCGACGTCGGCCAGCAGCACGGCGGCCTCTGTCTCGAGCAGGGCGGCGGGCACCTTGCCCGGGAGCGAGGGCGCGTGAAGGCCGAGCGTGCCGCCGACGTGCAGTACCCGCGCCGGAGCCGTCAGGACCCCGCGGATCACCATCTGCTGGCCACCGAGAAAGGCGAAGGCGCAGGAGGAAAGGCACTCGTCGCCGGGGCCGACGAAGGTCATCACGCTCGCCTGTGCGATGGCGTCGCCGAGTTTGATCCCGGCCTCGAAATTGCCGCCGGGCGAGTTCATCGAGAGAACGATACTGCCGAACGGATCGGCACCTTGGAGCAACGGGGCCAGCTTGGCGGCATCGCCTTGCTCGATTCTGCCCTCCATGCGGATGTGGCGGAGGGCGGGCAGGCCGGGCTTGTAGCCCGACGCGAAATAGTCGCCGACGGTGCTCTTTGGAAAAGGAGAAACGTAGTCGGTGGCGAAGGCTTCGGCCTCGTAAAACTCGGCGGCCCGGGTCAGGGGCGCCAGAGACGCTGTCAGAAGGACCGCCGCTACGAAAAGGCCGGTTCGCATGTGTAGTTCCTCATTCTGTCGACGCCAAGGCCGAGGTTGCCCAGGTCGTTGATGCGCCGATACTCTTCGATCGCGGCCCCGAACGTGGCGTACAGGCCCCTGGCGTAGGTGGTGAGGTATTGGCAGACGATGTCGCGGCGGCACAGACCGGCCTCGACGCACAGCGCCGCCTCGTCGAGGAAGCGGGTGACCAGCAGAAGCTCGGATAGCTTGGCGCGGGAGGTCGCGCTTTCGGAAAGCATCTCGCCAACCGCGATCTGCGCGATCTGCTTGTCGTTGGGACGCTGACTCTCCGGCGCCGTCCGAAGGCGCGCATTGTAGCTGAAGGCGACGTCGTCCAGCACGCCTCGCGCCCTGGCCACCTCACCGCCGTGAAACCGCTCGATCAGCGCGAGGGACCGTTCGATCTTCGCCGTCCGATCCATGTGGCGCAGTTCGAGCCACAGCAAGAGAAGGCCGAGAAGTCCCACGACTATGCCGGCAAGCTCGGCGCTGGCGCGGAGCGAGCGCCAACTCGGCCGGTCGGTCCAGTGCGGCCTATCCGTCATCCGGGCGGCAGGACGAGAAGTTGAGTGCCACTAGGTCGACCGGTACCGGCCGGGCGACCGCGGAATAGGCGTCCCGCAGGCATTCGAGCTGCTTGCGCGTGAGGACGATGATGTCTTCTCCAGTGCCACCGGCGATGCCGGGCCCGTCGACGCCGGAGCTTGCGATAGACTGCGAGGAGGCGTCGACGCCCGCGTCCTCGCAGCCCGCGACGACGATCAGGAACACGTCGCGGTCGGGCTCCGCGAGATAGGTGTCCGCTCGGGCCCTGAGGCATTCCGCGGCGTCGGCGGCTATGCGGTAGGGCTCTCCCGCCTCGGCAGGGAGGCCGGCGATTGCAAGCGAGGTCGCAAGGACTGCCAGCGAACGCATGGCGGCGACTTTCTGAAGAAGTCGACGCACCTATGATACGGCATGGCAGAGCGGTTTGGCCAGCCCTAGCAATCAGGGGCCACGGCAACGAGTCCAGGTTAACGGGCAGGTGCGTTGAGGATGTCGGTGAGGAA